>NZ_QTQJ01000005.1:0-277142 GCF_003853795.1 Burkholderia sp. Bp8991
ATCGAGCAGGCCGGCGGCCAGATGATCAGCGTCGCGCAGCTGTTCTGCGAACTGCAGCGCGACTGGGCGCGCAGCGCGACCGTCCCCGCGTTCATCAACCTGTTCATCGAAACCGGCGGCACCGCGGGCATCCAGTTCTCGTACGACAAGAGCTGATTGCCGCACGTCCGCACGCGCCGCGCTTGCGGCCCGAACCCGGCCCGCGTCGCAGCCGCCGGCGCGCGTTGCGCCACATGAACTACCCCGCCCGGGCCGGCCCGGGCGGGCACCCGCGATACCTAAACCACGTGGTAGCTTGCCGGCGGATACGCCGCCTCCAGCGCGGCCCTGAGATCCGCGTCGGACGCCGTGGCCGACGTGAAGACGGCCGTCGTGGTGCTCGCGGTGTAGGCCAGCGTCACGGCCCACGTCGGATGGTCCTCGTTGAGGTTGTCGCACGTGGCTTGCGCGCCGAACGCGCTCGGGCCGCTGTCCGGATTGAACCCGTAGACTGAAATGGTCGGCATGGCATGTCCTTGTCGGTTGGTTGGGGAACGCCGCCGGCACGCACCGGCGACCTGCCCAGCGTAGGCGCCGCGCACGCGGGCCGGAATGTGCCGATGGTCATGGCCGAAGGCCCGTGACGGGCCGTGCGATACCGGTTTTCCCCGCTCCGCCTCGCCCTCATGCACTCTCACGCACCCTCGATGCCGCACCGCGCGCCGCCATCGCCGCGACGCCGCCAGCCGTCTTCGCGGATACGTGATTCAATGTCATTCGAACCGGCGTCGCACGCTGCCGCCACGGCGCGCGTCGCGTCCCCCTCGACCGACCTTCACGAAAATCCCATGACGAACCCTGCAGACATCAAGGCGCTCGTTTTCGACGTGTTCGGAACGATCGTCGACTGGAGAAACGGCGTCGCGCGCGAAGCCGCCACGTTCCTGGCGCGCCACGCGCCGGATCGCGATCCGTTCGAATTCGCCGATACGTGGCGCCGCGAATATGCGCCGTCGATGGAGGAAATCCGCAGCGGGCGCAGGCGCTACGTGCGGCTCGACGTGCTGCACCGCGAGAACCTGGTGCGCACGCTCGACCGCTATGGTATCGACGGCGTGCCCGACTCGGAGATCGACGCGCTCAACCTCGCGTGGCACCGGCTCGATCCGTGGCCCGACTCCGTCTCGGCGCTGCAGCGGCTGAAGCGGCGCTACGTGATCGCGCCGCTGTCGAACGGCAACATCCGGCTGATGGTCGACGTCGCGAAGCACGGCGGCCTGCCGTGGGACGCGATTCTCGGCGCCGAAGTCGCGCACGCGTACAAGCCGTCGCCGAGGGTCTATACCGAAGCGGTCGAGATTCTCGGTCTCGAGCCGGCCGAGCTGTGCCTGGTTGCCGCGCACAACGGCGATCTGGCCGCCGCGCGGCGACTCGGGCTCGCCACCGCGTTCGTGCTGCGGCCGACCGAACACGGGCCGAACCAGACGACCGACCTGAAAGCCGACGACGCGTGGGACTTCGACGTCAAGGACCTGAACGAACTCGCGGATCGGCTCGGTTGTCCGGGTTGAGTGCCGGCTGCTAGACTCCGCACTCCGACCACATTCAGCCCCGGCCTATGTCGTCATCCCTGCGTCTGGTAGCAGGCAAGCTCACCGCGATGCGCTTTCTGGAGCGTCCCGATCGGGAGGACGCTGCGCGCCATCAGATGTCGCCCGTCGATCCCGAAGCCCGGAAGAAATCGCTCGGCTACCGGTTCACGCACTACGTGGTGCCGATTGCCGCGGCGCTCACCGGCAACGGTGCCGCCGCCAATGCGCTGGTGTTTCAGCAAGCCGACGAAGACCTCGCCCTGGCCAGCCTGAACGCCGCGGCCGACAAGGTCGAGCATCCGGCGACATGGTCGTATGCGAATATCCGCGGCAGCAAGACCTTTGCATCGGAAAACGCCTACGTCACCGTCGGGAAAAACGGCAGGATCCTGTTCGCGAAGCTCCCGGTCGAAATCGAAATCGGCGGTGACACGTACCGCGGCTTCCTCGGCGGACAGTGCTTCGACGTCGGCGACGACGTCGTTGCCGTGGTCGATCGCCGAGGCCGCCTGCTTGCGCTGTCGTCTCCGGACCGCCGCCACATGGTCATGGATCACACGTGCGGCGACACCGGGTTGGCCGGGCTGACGCATACGCTCTGGCTTGCGTGGAAATGGATGTTCATCGGCATGACCTGTTTCCTGATCCCGCTCATGCTGCTGGGCATCTGGACCAGCGACAGCGGATTTTCCGATCCGACGCTCGTCGTTCTCACGCTGCTCGGCGGACCGTTCGCATTGGGCGTCATGCTGGCACTGCTCATCGGCGTGCGCCTTGCATGGGCGGACTGGCTGCCCGCGTGGCGCGTGTCGCGCATCCTCACTGCATTGGGCCGACCGGACCTGTGCACGCGCGATTTCGGCGATGCGCTCGACGACGCCGAACGCACCGGGCGATTACGCGACACGGATGTCGGGCGAATCTATTACGCCTAGGCGGCCGGCTTCATCGCGGCGGCTTGCCCGCTCGACGCGCGTCTTGCGGTCGTCAGTGAGCGTCAGCTTGAATTCGTCCTCGAGTAGGCCAACCTAGTCGTGGCGCCAAACCGTTAACGCCACCATCCGGTTGCGCGACCGGCCATTTTCTTCGAGCATGGGAATCCGCTGGCCGATGGTGCCGAGATCGGTCATGCACTACCGCGTATTGCCGCAGGCTGGTGTGCCCTCGAGCGCGCAACAACTGACCGGCTTCGGCACGCCGAAGCGGAACAGCAACGGCCGCGCACCATCCATCCGTGCATGGAGAAAGTTCGACGTCGCATGCTCGGGCCAGAAGTCAAGCGTCTATTTCGAATGAATTGTCAAGGCATTTTCCTAGCGGCCGGCCGCATAGATCTGACCGGACGATAGCCTTTAGCATATCAACCCGAAACTGCTCGCAGCCTAGTCAACGGCGGTCCTCCGTCTATCGATCCGTCACTGCGAAAATCACTCTGATCTTATTGTGCGACGCGGCCACAGACAAATGCCGAAACATAGTTCGGGGTCGGCTTCCCGCCGACTCCGACGCCTCTTTGTGGCAGAAAATTGCCGTCCGGGAATGCGCGCGCAATCTTGATGAGCATCGCCCGCTCCTGAGGATACTCGACGTCGTATCGCATCAGATTTCGATGGACGTTGTACCCGTCATGCTCATTCCGATCGACTGAAAGTGGCTTGACCTGGATTCGCCCAACACCAAATTCATGGGCGCGCGAGCTCAACTCCCCTGCGAGTGATAATGCAAATCGATAGCGAGCCTCCTCTCCCTCGCCTTCGCACCATAGGATATCTAAGCTAACGCCATCATAGACGTTGCGCACGACCTTCTTTTTGCGAACTATCGTTTCTGAAATAGAAGCCACAACCGAGCGTTCTCCCGCCCGCAACGGGGTCTCGTGAAGCGCAGCGAATGCAGGCCCCACGTTCGTCTCCGCGTAACTAGTGCGATTCCCACTGTCATAAGAGCGCCATATCCGAGCTGCGACGCGAGCCATGATGTCTCCAATGTCCCCTCCCTTCGCAAGCTCGTCGCTCAAAGCTTGAGCGTAGCCACTGTTGTCGGGCGCCTGGTCACCTGCCGTCGTCGCATACTGAATCAGCGTATTCGGCCCGGTGTGGATCGATACTGCCTCGTTGTACGCAGCCTCCTCCGTCACCGGCGTATCGCGGCAGTTGTCCAGCACGACAACGAGCGCAACATTCTTATCGTCGGTCAGATTCTGCAGCATCAACGCAACGTCATTCGCATGATGCTCAAAGTAAATAAACTTGGCTTGAGCCGATAGCATGCGGAGGTTCTCCGAATCCATCTGAAACATGACAGGCACGGTAAACAGCCGCCCGTGAAACTGGAATCCGTGCCCAGAAAAATAGACGAACACGATGGAGCCCTTCGGCAAATTCGAAAGCTTCGATGAGAAGTCCCTTGTTGCGCTATCGTAACTCTTCTTCTCAAGATTACAGTAATCCAAAATCTCGAACCCGGCAACATCAAGCTGATGCTTGATGAGTGCCGTGTCATTGCATGGCGTCCTCAAATCTGAAACAAAACCTTGGGATGGCGTCGGATCGAATTTTCCGTTGAGATTGTAATCCCAGTCCCCCACGAGCAATGCGATACGCCGAGGCACGTGACTCTGGGCACTCACAACTCCAGAAATCACAAAAATCAAAAAGAACAAATAAATTCGATATGCATTTTTAGCAATCATGGCCACCCCGTGGATGCAATACACCCAATCTCATGTATTGTTGACCGAAAGCCCTCTTTCGAACAAATCAGCCTCAAGATCCCGGCGCGTCAGCAAACCCTGCATATTCTTCTTTTTATCCCAAAGTCGCTTCATTTTTCGAATCTGATCTGGGATTAGATCGTATTGCTCTGCTTCCATATACCCTCGAATAGCACGCATTTCCTTATATCGGTCTTTTTCAACTCTAAAACTAGCCCCACGGTTATAGACAAGCGAGACCATTGCACCAAGGCTATCGTTCGATAATTTTTCCGCATTCGGCAGCCGCGCCAGCGTTTCGCCAACATATCGAGGAATCAGATTACTCTTGAATTGCGACTGAGCTTGATCCCATGGAATTGAGACTGCCGAAAAATCACTGAGCGACCGCTGTGCCGTACCCCCCCTCAATCCACAGGCGCCTTTAAGCGATTCAATTTGATCAGCAGAGAGATAACTCTCCCAGTCACTCTTCAGCCATTCGTAGGTAACGTAGCCCAAGTCATAGCCAATTCCAACGGTAACGCCCGATTGGCCACCCGGCCACACCGGATTCTGATATTTTCGCTCATACGCAACCCGACCGGTCACTTCAAACAAGATAATTAGTTTTATCGCATCCTCTGAAATCGGCCTACCGGAAGGCTTAACGCGCGGGGCAATTGCTTTTGTTATATGATAATCATACAACTGAGCGAGCCCCTCTCGCTCCGAGCCAGCCCCCTGGAGCATCTCCGGGTGGGCCAATGCTCGATTAAACAGCGCCTCAAACGAATCAGCTGGCGCAGCATATGAAAAAGATTCCCCTAGCATTGCCGACGCACCAGCGATCAATGCAGCAGCATTAAAACGACGTCGCGATAGCATCCCCGCCCCCATGCAGATTATTCATATCGTTTAATGACTTACAACACCGATTTCCAGCAAGAACTTCACCATGAAGCACGAAAAATTAATTTAAACCATCGTACCCAGCACACTTTTGGCTGTTTTACATGAGTGCTTCATTAACCCCTACTCACGCACACACCCGATCATGACGAACCACTATGTGCCAGTCAAGGTCAATATTTCCCTCATGCGCATTGGCAATGCCATACGTCACATACTCTTAATAAAACCACTGTTCGAAAAAACACAGACACCTGCGATCCGACAAGCTGTCACTGTCGCAGCGATACCAAAGGCGAGCCCGCTTGCATAAAACTTCAGCTATTAATCCGAATCGCCGACGAATCGCAGTTCCCTCGACTCCCCCATCAACAACGCCCGGTTCGCGTCCGCCGCCGCGCGCAGGTAATCCCACAGCGCCGTCACGCGCCGCAGCTTGCGCAGATCCTCGCGACACGTCAGCCAGAAGCACCGCGTGACCACCACGTCGTCCGGCAGCACCGGCACCAGCGCCGGCTGCGTGGCCGCCATGAAGCACGGCAGGATCGCGAGCGCGCCGCCCTGCAGCGCCGCGAACACCTGCGCGATCACGCTCGTCGTGCGTAGCCCGGCCGTCGCGCCGGGCACCGCGCGCTCCAGGTACAGCAGTTCGCTGCTGAACGCGAGATCGTCGACGTAACTGATGAACGCATGCCGCGCGAGATCGTCGGTGCAGGCGATCGGCGGATGACTCGCCAGATAGTCGCGCGTCGCATAGAGCCGCAACTGGTAGTCGCACAGCTTCGTGACCACGTAAGGCCCGCGTTCGGGCCGCTCGAGCGTGATCGCGAGGTCGGCCTCGCGCTTCGGCAGGTTGACGAAATGCGGGACCGGCAGCAGGTCGACCGTCACATGCGGGTGCGCGACGCGAAACCGCGCGAGCTGCGGCGCGAGGAAAAAGCAGCCGAACCCTTCGGTCGACCCGATCCGCACGTGGCCCGACAGCGCCTCGCCGGTGTTCGCGACCTGGTCGCACGCGGACTGCACGGTCGTCTCCATCGCGTCCGCATACGCGACGAGCCGCTGCCCCTCGGCGGTCAGCGTGAAGCCGCCCGAGCGCGACTTGTCGAACAAAAGCGTACCCATCGCGGCCTCGAGTGCGCGAATGCGCCGCGCGACGGTCGTGTAGTCGACCCCGAGCCGCTTCGCGGCCCCGCTCGCGCGCTGCGTGCGGGCGACTTCGAGGAAGAAGCGCAGGTCGTCCCAGTTCAGGTTGCCGGAAACCGGCTCGGTGGCGTGTCGCATCGGCGGGGAAAAAAGCAGGTGTCTCGGGGCCCGGTGCCGATATGCATAAATGCACATCCAACCGGCTTTCTTGTCGGTACATCATGGATCCGCGCATAACTATACTCGACCGTGACCTGCGGACCATGAGCCGCGGGCAATAAATACGGAGACACCATGCAGACGCGATCCACCCTCGATGAGCATGCAGCCATCGCGACGCCGGCGCCCGCCCGCACCGCGCGGCACTACCTGCTGGCCGGCTGGGCCAGCATGGCCGGCACCACGATCGAGTGGTACGACTTCTTCCTCTACGGCACGGCCGCCGCGCTCGTGTTCAACCGCATCTTCTTCCCGTCGCTGGACCCCGTCGTCGGCACGCTCGCCGCGTTCGGCACGTTCGCGGTCGGCTTCATCGGCCGGCCGATGGGCGGCATCGTGTTCGGCCACTTCGGCGACCGCATCGGCCGCAAGTCGATGCTGATGATCACGCTGCTGCTGATGGGCGTGCCGAGCATGATCATCGGGCTGATCCCGTCGTACGACCGCATCGGCTACTGGGCCGCCGCGCTGCTGATCGCGATGCGCTTCCTGCAGGGGATGGCGGTCGGCGGCGAATGGGGCGGCGCGGTGCTGATGGCCGTCGAGCACGCGCCGAAGGGCCGCAAGGGGCTGTTCGGCAGCCTGCCGCAGACGGGCGTCGGGCTCGGGCTGATCCTGTCGTCGGTCGCGATGGCCGCGGTGGCCGCGCTGCCGGAAGCCGACATGCTGTCGTGGGGCTGGCGCGTGCCGTTCCTCGCGAGCATCGCGCTGGTCGGCCTCGGCTGGTTCATCCGCGCGAAGGTGCCCGAGTCGCCGGACTTCGAGAAGATGCAGCGCCAGGGCAAGGCCGAGAAGTCGCCGGTGACGGCCGCGCTGCGCCGCCATCCGCGCGAGGTGCTGACGATCGTCGGCGCACGCGCCGCGGAAAACACCTGGTTCTACATGGTCGTCACGTTCGCGCTCGCGTATGCGACGCAGCAGCTGCATCTGCCGAAGGCCGAGATGCTGCACGCGATCACGGCCGGCGCGGCGTTGTCGCTCGTCACGATGCCGCTGTGCGGGCATCTCAGCGACCGCATCGGCCAGCGCCGGATGTTCGCGATCGGCCTCGTGCTGATGTGCCTGTTCGCGGCGCCGTTCTTCCTGATGCTCGGCACGCAGCAGACGTCGACCGCATGGTGGGCGATCGTGCTCGGCCTCGGCATCGTGTTCCCGATCCTGTATGCGCCGGAGTCGCTGCTGTTCGCGCAGCAGTTCCCGGCGGAAATCCGCTACAGCGGCATCTCGCTGTCGGTGCAGCTCGCCGGCGTGATCGGCGGCGGCTTCGCGCCGATGATCGCGACGTCGCTGCTCAAGGCCGGCGGCGGCCAGCCGCACTACGTGATCGCGTACCTCGTCGGCTTCGGCGTGTTCGCGCTCGCGTGTACCGCGTTGATGCGTCCGGCGCGTGCGTAAGCATCGGCCCGCATCGATCCGCATCGCCTCGATTTCAGTTCGACCTGCCGTCCGCCGTGGCCGCACGCGCGACGGACGCAGCCCACGTTTTTTCTTCGCATCACCGTTTCCCGGAGAGTTCCATGAACGCCGCAGTTCCCCAGACCACCCTCGCCCTGCCCACCGCCAAGCTGCTGATCGACGGCGCGTTCGTCGAATCGCAAAGCGCCGAATGGGGCGACATCGTCAACCCCGCGACGCAGGAAGTGATCGGCCGCGTGCCGTACGCGACGCTCGACGAGGTCGATGCCGCGATCGCGTCCGCGCAACGCGCGTTCCAGACCTGGAAGACGACGCCGATCGGCGCGCGGCTGCGCATCATGCTGAAGTTCCAGGACCTCGTGCGCCGCAATCTCGAACGGATCGCGCACACGCTGACGGCCGAGCAGGGCAAGACGCTGCCCGACGCACAGGGCGACATCTTCCGCGGCCTCGAAGTGGTCGAGCATGCGTGCTCGATCGGCACGCTGCAGCAAGGCGAATTCGCGGAGAACGTCGCGGGCGGCGTCGACACCTACACGCTGCGCCAGCCGATCGGCGTGTGCGCGGGCATCACGCCGTTCAACTTCCCCGGCATGATCCCGCTGTGGATGTTCCCGATGGCGATCGTGTGCGGCAACACGTTCGTGCTGAAACCGTCCGAACAGGATCCGCTGTCGACGATGCAGCTCGTCGAACTCGCGATCGAGGCCGGCGTGCCGCAGGGCGTGCTGAACGTCGTGCACGGCGGCAAGACCGCGGTCGACCGTCTGTGCACGCACCCGGACATCAAGGCGATCTCGTTCGTCGGCTCGACGCGCGTCGGCACGCACGTGTACAACCTCGGCAGCCAGCACGGCAAGCGCGTGCAGTCGATGATGGGCGCGAAGAACCACGCGGTCGTGCTGCCCGATGCGCACCGCGAGCAGTCGATCAACGCGCTGGTCGGCGCAGGCTTCGGCGCGGCCGGCCAGCGCTGCATGGCGACGTCGGTCGTCGTGCTGGTCGGCCAGGCGCGCGACTGGCTGCCCGAGCTGGTCGAGAAGGCGAAGGCGCTGAAGGTCAACGCCGGCGCCGAAGCCGGCACGGACGTCGGTCCGGTCGTGTCGAAGGCGGCGAAGGCCCGCATCCTGTCGCTGATCGACGCGGGCGTGAAGGAAGGCGCGACGCTGCTGCTCGACGGCCGCGACGTGAAGGTGCCCGGCTACGAGCAGGGCAACTTCGTCGGCCCGACGATCTTCTCGAACGTGACGACCGACATGTCGATCTATCAGGAAGAAATCTTCGGGCCGGTGGTGGTCGTGCTCGAAGCCGACACGCTCGACGACGCGATCGCGCTGGTCAACCGCAACCCGATGGGCAACGGCGTCGGCCTGTTCACGCAGAGCGGCGCGGCCGCGCGCAAGTTCCAGAGCGAGATCGACATCGGCCAGGTCGGCATCAACATCCCGATCCCGGTGCCGGTCCCCTACTTCAGCTTCACCGGCTCGCGCGGCTCGAAGCTCGGCGATCTCGGCCCGTACGGCAAGCAGGTCGTGCAGTTCTACACGCAGACGAAGACGGTCACCGCGCGCTGGTTCGACGACGACGCGACGGCCGGCGGCGTGAACACGACGATCGCGCTGCGCTGATCAAGGAAGCCTGCACATGGAAATCGCATTCATCGGACTCGGCAACATGGGCGGCCCGATGGCCGCCAACCTGCTCAAGGCCGGCCACGCTCTGACGGTGTTCGACCTCGACGCGAACGCGGTCGACGCGGCGGTGCGCGCGGGCGCGACGGCGGCCGCGTCGCCGCGTGACGCGGCCGCCCGCGCGTCGCTGGTGATCACGATGCTGCCGGCCGCGCAGCACGTGCGCGCGGTCTACCTCGGCGACGACGGCGTGCTGGCCGGCGCGCGTGCCGGCGCGACGTTGGTCGACTGCAGCACGATCGATCCGGGCACCGTGCGCGCGGTGGCCGACGCCGCCGCGCAGCGCGACTTCCCGTTCGCCGACGCGCCGGTGTCGGGCGGCACCAGCGGCGCGCAGGCCGGCACGCTGACCTTCATGGTCGGCGCGCAAGGCGCGCTGTTCGAGCGCATCCGCCCGGTACTGCTCGACATGGGGAAGAACGTCGTGCATTGCGGCGGCACGGGCACCGGGCAGATCGCGAAGATCTGCAACAACCTGCTGCTCGGCATCTCGATGATGGGCGTGGCCGAAGCGATGGCGCTCGGCGCCGCGCTCGGCATCGATCCGGCCGTGCTGGCCGGCATCATCAACACGTCGACCGGCCGCTGCTGGAGTTCGGACAGCTACAACCCGTATCCGGGCGTGAACGACGCGGCACCCGCCGCACGCGGCTACTCGGGCGGTTTCGCCGCGAACCTGATGCTGAAGGATCTCGGGCTGGCGACCGAAGCCGCGCGCAGCGCACGGCAGCCGGTGTGGATGGGCGCGCTCGCGCAGCAGCTCTATCAGTCGATGAGCCAGCACGGGCTCGGCACGCTCGACTTCTCCGCGTGCGTGAAGCTGTACGAGGCGCAGCCCGCGTAACGCGGCCGGCGGACGTGCGACGGCCCGCGCTGCCCGTCAACGGCATCGCGGGTCGGTTCACATCCGGAGCAGCGCGGAGGTTACGGCCGCGCGGGCGGCGCGGCGCTTATCCGCGCGGGTTCGACGCGGTCTCGAAGGTCGGATGGCACTCGAACGCGAGTTCGGAGCGCGCGTCGACGCGGCGGCCGCCGGTCACCGACTCCTGCTTCAGGCTCGCGCGCATGCCGCGCTGCGTGCAGTAGTTGGTCGCTTCGTCGACAGCTTTCGCATGGGCGTCGGCCCACGTCGTCGACACGCCGAGCGTGCGCGTCGTCACGGTGAAGACGTTCGGATTCGACGTCGTGGTCACGTCGGAAGCGGTCGAACATGCGGCGAGCAAGCATGCAACGGCCGCGATGGTCAACCCTCGCAGGGATCGAAAAGATAGAGCAATGGACATGGGGGGCAAGCGCGCGTCGATTCGACGGCATTGAGCAACATAGTCGACAGTATGCCTGCCCGATCGCCGGAGATCATGCCCTTTTCAGTGAACACATTGTTTCGAATGGTTAAACGATGGGGTGCTGCCGGCAAGATTTGCGGCCCGCGTCACGCCCGTCGTTGCGCAGCGTGTCGCTTTTCCCGGCTTCTCGGCCGACGCACGGTTTCTGCCCGGCGACCGGCATCGGCCGGCGCGCCGGTCAGTGCGCACGCGCCTGCCGGATTCTCGCCGAAGCCTCCTCCAGGCTTCGCCACGCCGGTTGGCCGGGCGCATAGCGCGCGCGGATGTATGCGGCGAGCTCGGCCATCTGCCGGTCGTCGAACGCGTCGCGGAAGCCGGGCATGTAGCCGAGCCCGTCGGTGGCCGGATGGTCGATCCCGTCGTGCAGCACGCGCAGCAGGTTGTCGGGCGCAGCCTGGCTGACGCTCGTGTTGAGCCCCATCAGCGGACGCACGCCGAAATGCCCGACCCCGCCCGTCTCCGCGTGACAGACCGCGCACGCGGCATCGAACGCGCGCCGGCCGCTCTCGAGGCCGAGCGTCGCGACCGCTTCCGCACCGCGTGCATGGCGGGTCGCCGCGTCGACGGCCACCGCGGCATCGACGGGCGGCGACAGCGACGCCAGATAATGCGCGATCGCCCGGACGTCCGATTCGGGCAGCGCCGCGAGCCCCGCGACGACCGGCGCCATCGGCCCGGCCGCGACGCCGTGCTGCGCGGAGAAGCCCGTGCGCAGGTAGTCGAACAGCGCGCCTTCGGTCCACGGCACCGGCGACGCCGGCGACGCGACGAGCGGCGGCGCGACCCATCCCTCGGCCTCGCCGCCGGCCAGATATGCGCGGCCGCCCCGTTCCGCGCCGAGCGCGTTGCGCGGCGTATGGCACGCGCCGCAGTGCCCGGCGCCGTCGACCAGATACTTGCCGCGATTCCACGACGCGGAGCGCGCCGGATCCGGCACGAACGGCCGCGCGTCGTGAAACAGCCAGTTCCATCCGGCGACGAGGCGCCGCTGGTCGAGCGGGAACGGCAGCTTCGTCTTCGGCGGCGCATGCTTCACCGGCGGCTGCGACATCAGGTATGCATACAGCGCGAGCAGGTCGGGCTCGCTCAGCTTCGCGAACGCGGTGTACGGAAACGCCGGATACAAATGCGAGCCGTCGCGCCCGATGCCTTCGCGCATCGCGCGCGCGAACGCCGGATACGACCATGCGCCGATGCCGGTTTCCGGATCGGGCGTGATGTTGGTCGTGTAGATCGTGCCGAACGGCGTGTCGAGCGCGAGACCGCCCGCATTGGCCGCGCCGCCCGGCGCGGTATGGCAGACCGCGCAATCGCCGGCGAGCGCGATCAGGCGGCCGCGTTCGAGCGTCGCCGCGCTCCACATCGCGCCGTCCGCGCCGCCTGGTGCGACCGGCGCAATCGGGGCGATCGGCGCCGGGCCCGGCAGGATCGCGCAGGCCAGCCCGATCAGCCCGCCGACGACCCCGCCCGCGCCGCCACCGGCCAGCCAGCGGCGCCAGCGCGATGACGATAACGATGACGCGCGGCGCGGCGCGCCGGAACGGCGCTCGCCGACATCGGCCGGCTCAGGGCGGGCCAGCGCGTCGCGAATGCGTGCGGCGTCGAACGGCGGCGCGCGAAAACGCACGCCCGTCGCGTCATGCAGCGCGTTCGCGATCGCGGCCGCCGCCGGCGCCACCGCCTGTTCGATCCGTTGCGCGTCGTATGCCGACAGCGACCGGGCGCGACCGACTCCCGGCTCTGCGTCGTCGAACGCGACGAGTTCATGCGCGATCGCATCCGGCGCGACATCGCCGCCGGTCTCGTCATGCGCCGGCCGTGCGGACAGCCGCGCGCCCATCACGCGCGAAATCGCCGCCTCGATCTGCCACGCGGGCAAGCCCGCCATCGACGCCTGCCCGGGCTCGCCCGCGCCCTGCCCGGCGACGACGCGGCGCACCGCGACGTCGCCCGTCGCGCGATCGACGTCGAGATCGACGACCCAGGCGGACCAGTGCGGATCGTTGTCGCGGCCCGCGTCCGCGTGCGGGTTTTCGCCTGCGGACGGCGCCTCGAGCACGCCCGCACCATCGAATGCAAAGCCGCGCCCACTGAGGCGGTCCTGCGCCGCTGTATGGGCACGGCCCGTGGCCGGTTCGCCCCACGCCGCGCGTTCGCTGACCATCCGGATGATCTCGCGCGGCCCGGCATCGCGCGACGCATCGAGATGCTGCAGGCGCAATGCGACCGGATCGCGCCGCAGCGCACCGGCCAGTTCGTCGACGAACGACTCGCGCGCGAATGCGTGCGCGTGGCCGGGAATCGCGCGGTGGATGTCGGCCATCTCGATCGACGTCTGCGCATGTCGATAGACGAACGGCGACGACCGAGCCGATGCCCCGCCCTGCGCCGCCGCGCGCCGCGCATCCGGTGTCGTGCCGGCCTTCGCGCGATAGCGCCACGTCGTCATCCGCCCATCGGCAGCGGTCCGCGTTTCGAGCTCGAACGACGCGTGCGCACGCGCATCGCCGATCGGCCATTCGTAGTGTGCGCGGTGCATGCGCGCCGCGTCGTCCGCACGCCGCGCCGAACCGGCCGCCGCTTCATCGCGCCGCACATCGCTCGCATCGGCTTCGGGCTGCGCGGGCACGCTCAGGTCATGCTTCATCGCCGTCGTCCCGCAGATAGCGCGCGGCCCGATGCACCGCGCGGATGATCTCCAGATGCGTGCCGCAGCGACAAAGATTGAAGCGCAGCGCGTCGCGGATCGCCGCATCGTCCGGTGACGGATTACGGTCGAGCAGCGCCTTCGTGCTCATGATCATTCCGTTCAGGCAATAGCCGCACTGCGCGGCCTGCTCGTCGATGAACGCGCGCTGGATCGGATGCGGCGCGTCGCGCGAGCCGAGCCCTTCGAGCGTCGTCACGTCGCGCCCATGCGCGGCGGCCGCCGGCACGACGCACGCGCGCGTCGCCTGAGCGTCGACCAGCACCGTACACGCGCCGCACTGCCCGAATCCGCAGCCGTACTTCGGGCCGTTGAGCGCGCAGTCGTTGCGCAGGACCAGCAGCAGCGGCGCGTCGGGCGCGGCAGCGTCGAACGTGTGCGGCGTGCCGTTCACGCGAAACGCGAGCGGCCGCGACGGGGAAGCGGGATGGGACATGAAGGGATCCGGAATGCGGGGCGCGGGCCGGCAGGCCGTGTTGGGGCCGGCAGCGGGCACGGCCGCCGGCTCGCGACGGGCCGGCGTCGCGCGCAGCGCTCACGTATAACACGCCGAAATGCGTACCGCCGCATCGATCACCGATACGGCGGCGCGGCATCCGGCGCGGACACCGCATGCGCGTCAGGCGACGGCCGCCACGTTGCCGCGCGACGGCGACGGCGACACCAGCGGCACGTCGAACACGTCGTAGCCGAACACCCACGACGGATCCTCGTTGGTGCGCAGCCACGTGTTGTTGTGCGACACGAGCTGCACCTTCGACGCGCGTGCCGCGCGGTTCGCCTCGTACAACGCGAACGCACCCGCGTAATCGCCGATGCCGACTTCGTCGAGGCAGCGCGCGAGCATCGCCGCATCCTCGATCGCCATCGCCGCGCCCTGCGCCATGTGCGGCTTCATCGGATGGCATGCGTCGCCGAGCAGCACGAGACGGCCGCGGCTCCACAACGGCAGCGGGTCGCGCTCGAGCAGCGGCCACTTCGTGATCGACGGCGACACGTCGATCAGGTGCTGGATGTCGGCGTGGAAGCCGGCGAACGCCTCGCGCATTTCATCGCGGCTGCTGTCGACCATCGACACGCCTTCCGGCCACTCGGCCTGCGGCACGCCGGTCACGTAGTAGTACTCGTCGCGCTTCTCGGTCACGTAGTAGACCATCATGTGGCGATCCTCCGACCACCATTTCACGCACATGTCGTACGGCTTGTTGCCGAGCAGCGAGGCCGGGAACACCGCGCGATGCGCGACGTAGCCCGTATAGCGCGGCGGCTCCGCGCCGAGCAGATGCTCGCGGATCCGCGAGTTCACGCCGTCCGCGCCGATCACGATGTCGGCCGTCTCGACGCTGCCGTCGGCAAACGTCAGGCGCACCGCGTCACCCGTGTCCTCCACCGCCGCGAGCCGCTTGCCGAAGCGGATCGTGCCGGGCGTCACCGCCTGCGTCATCAGCGCGTGGAAATCGCCGCGATGCACGGTCAGGTAGCTCGCGCCGTAGGTCCTGCGCGCGTAGTCGCCGAGCGGAATCCGCGACAGCACGTCGGCCGTCTGCCAGTCGCGGCTGTACCAGCAATCCGGATGCGAACCCATCGTCTCCAGCGCGTCCTCGCAGCCGATGCGCCGCATGATCTTCATCACGTTCGGGCCGAGATGGATGCCCGCGCCGAGGCGCGAGAACGCCGGCGCCTGCTCGTACAGCGCGACGTCGTAGCCGCCGCGCTGCAGCAGCGCCGCGGCGGCCGTGCCGCCGAGACCGGCGCCGATGATTGCGATACGGGGTTTGCTCATGCGGATCTCCTGATCGTGAGCCCGGCGCCGGACGCGGCACGAGAACGGGCGGATTGAATGGCGTTTATGTAGCGTACACACTCAATTTATTCAAGACAAGGGGATTATTTCTGGTGGCCGCCCCATCCGGGAAAACACCAATAAAACCTCATATACATCCGAAAATAAACGATCCACGCCTGAAAGGAATCATTTTGACCCATTGTCATTTTCAAATGTACACACTAGACTTTCCCCGAAACCAGGCGATCCCGCGCCAGCGTGCCGCCCCACCCTTACCGACACGGAGCCTCCCGTCATGAGCAAGACCTACCGCATCGGCCAGATCGTGCCGAGTTCCAACACGACGATGGAAACCGAGATTCCCGCGATGCTGCGGTTGCGCGAGGCGATCCGGCCCGAGCGCTTCACGTATCACTCGAGCCGGATGCGGATGAAGAAGGTCGTCAAGGAAGAACTCGCGGCGATGGACGCCGAGTCCGACCGCTGCGCGGTGGAACTGAGCGATGCGCGCGTCGACGTGCTCGGCTACGCGTGCCTCGTCGCGATCATGGCGATGGGCCACGGCTATCACCGCGTGTCGCAGGCCCGCCTCACGAAGCACACGGCCGACAACGGCGCGCAGGCGCCGGTGCTGACGAGCGCGGGCGCGCTCGTCGATGCGCTGAAGGTGATCGGCGCGAAGCGCATCGTGGTGGTCGCGCCGTACATGCTGCCGCTGACCGAGCTCGTGGTCGACTACATCCGCAACGAAGGCTACGACGTGATCGCGTATCGCGCGCTCGAGATCCCCGACAACCTCGACGTCGGCCGCCACGACCCGGCGCGCCTGCCCGACATCGTGAAGACGCTGCCGTACCAGGACGCCGATGCGATCGTGCTGTCCGCGTGCGTGCAGATGCCGTCGCTGCCGGCCGTCGCGAAGGTCGAGGCGATGACGGGCAAGCCCGTGATCACGGCCGCGATCGCGACGACCTACGCGATGCTGCGCGAACTCGATCTCGAACCGATCGTGCCCGGCGCCGGCGCGCTGCTGTCCGGCGCGTATTGAGCGCCCCGCTACTTCGGAGCATCGCCATGTCCTCGACTTTCCTGTACGGCGCGAACGTCCGCGCCAACGGCATCCGCCAGCACTACCTGCGCTACGGCGGCGCCACGGGCGCGCGCGCGTCGCGCCCCGCGATCGTGCTGATTCCCGGCATCACGAGCCCCGCGATCACCTGGGGCTTCGTCGGCGAGGTGTTCGGCGCGGCGTTCGACACCTATGTGCTCGACGTGCGCGGCCGCGGGCTGTCCGACGCGTCGCCGTCGCTCGACTACGGCCTCGATGCGCAAGCCGATGACGTCGCGGCGTTCGTCGCCGCGCTCGGCCTGCCGCGCACGAGCCTGGTCGGCCATTCGATGGGCGCGCGGATCGCCGCGCGCGCGGCGCGGCGCGGCGTCCGCGGGCTCGAATCGGTCGTGCTCGTCGATCCGCCGGTGTCGGGCCCGAACCGGCGCGACTATCCGGGCAAGCTGCCGTGGTACATCGACTCGATGGCGCTCGCGCGCGCCGGCACCGATGCCGAAGGGATGCGCGCGTTCTGCCCGACCTGGACCGATGCCGAGCTGCAACTGCGCGCCGAGTGGCTGCATACCTGCGACGAGCGCGCGGTGCGCACGTCGTACGAAGGCTTCCACACCGACGACTTCCACGCGGATGCCGCGCAACTGGCCGTGCCGTCGCTGCTGATCACGGCCGAGCGCGGCGACGTGGTGCGCGACGACGACGTCGCCGAACTGCAGCGTGCGACGCCGTCGATGCGGCACGTGCGCGTGCCCGATGCCGGCCACATGATCCCGTGGGACAACGCGGCGGGCTTCTACGCGGCGTTCGGCAACTTCCTCGGCGCGCCGCTCGCGGCCTGATTTCTCCCCCCTTCCCTTCACGCCATTACCGGAGCCGACGATGCCAGTCAGCGACTATCAACTGATCGACGCGTGGAAGCAGGTGCTCACGCTGTCGCGCCTCGAACCGGGCCAGACCGTCACGATCCTGACGAGCGCGGCCACTCATCCGCAGACGCTGTCGTGCGCGCTGATCGCGACGCAATCGATGGGCGCGATCGTCAACCGGCTCGACCTGCCGCCGGTGAACGGCGAGAAGGCGTTCAGCCGCGACCCGCTCGCGTATCTCGGCACGACGCCGCTGACCGGCAACCGCGCCGCGATCGCCGCATTGCGCGAGAGCGACCTCGTGCTCGACCTGATGACGCTGCTGTTCTCGCCCGAGCAGCACGACATCCTGAAATCCGGCACGAAGATCCTGCTCGCGGTCGAGCCGCCCGAAGTGCTGGTGCGGATGGTGCCGACAATGGCCGACCGCACGCGCGTGCTCGGCGCCGCGAAGAAGATCGCCGCCGCGCGCGAGATGCGCGTGACCTCGGCGGCCGGCACGGCGCTCGTGTGCCCGCTCGGCGATTTCCCGCCGACCGCCGAATACGGCTTCGTCGACGCGCCGGGCCGCTGGGATCACTGGCCGAGCGGCTTCGCGCTGACCTTCCCGAACGACCGCACCGCGCGCGGCACGATCGTGATCGATCGCGGCGACATCCTGCTGCCGCAGAAACATTACGTGAGCGAGCCGATCGCGCTGACCGTCGAAGGCGGCTATGCGACGCGCATCGAAGGCGGCGTCGATGCCGACCTGCTGCGCGACTACATGGAAACCTTCGCGGACCCGGAAGGCTATGCGATCTCGCACATCGGCTGGGGGCTGCAGCCGCGCGCGCGCTGGTCGACGCTCGGCCTGTACGACCGCGAGGCGACGATCGGGATGGATGCGCGTGCGTTCGAAGGCAACTTCCTGTTCTCGCTCGGCCCGAACAACGAAGGCGGCGGCACCCGCACGACCACCTGCCACATCGACATCCCGCTGCGCCGCTGCACGGTCGAGCTCGACGGCGAAACCGTCGTGCGCGAAGGCCGCGTGGCCGATCAACCTGCCTGACCGACGAGTGCCCGACACCATGACCGATCTTTCCCGCCACGCCGAAGCAAACGTCTACCGCCAGCAGGGTTTCGGCACGCCGCTGCCGCCGCACGGCAACATCGGACTGCTGATCGTCGACTTCGTGGTCGGCTTCGCCGATCCCGCGACGTTCGGCGGCGGCAACATCGCGCCGGCGATCGCGCGCACGACGCGGGCGCTCGCGCTCGCGCGCGCACGCGGCTGGCCGGTCGCGCACAGCCGCATCGTGTACGCGGACGACGGCAGCGACGACAACGTGTTCTCGCTGAAGGTGCCCGGCATGGCGACGCTGACTGAGCACCATCCGAACAGCGCGATCGTGCCCGAACTCACGCCCGCCGCCGGCGAACTCGTCGTGCGCAAGACCGTGCCGTCGGCGTTCTTCGGCACGCAGCTCGCGCCGTGGCTCGCGCAGCGCGCGGTGCAGACGCTGCTCGTCGCGGGCGCGGTGACGAGCGGCTGCGTGCGCGCGAGCGTGGTCGACGCGATGTCGCACGGGTTCCGCCCGCTCGTGCTCGCCGATTGCGTCGGCGATCGCGCGATCGCGCCGCACGACGCGAACCTGTTCGACATGCAGCAGAAATACGCGGCCGTGATGCCGCTCGACGATGCGATCGCGGCGATCGATGCCGTGCACGCGCGCTGAGCCGCCGCGCCGATCGCGGGCGGTGCGGCACGGGTGGTACGAACGGCAGCCGTGCCCGCGCCGGCGCGCGATTGACGCTGCGCTTTTGGCGGCCTAGATTGACCGCGTGCGCCATCGCGCACGCCCGGGCCGTCGCCCCGTGCGCGGCACGCGGCAGCCGCGCCGCAGCCGCCGCGACCGGCCGCCGGTCGCGCCCTCCCCGACAGGACACCTGAACCGTGAACCGCTCCGAACTGCTTGCGCGCGACGGCTGCCTGACCGTGATCCGGCCGCCCGCGCCGCCGCCCAAGCCGGCGCCCGGCCAGCCGGGCAGCCTGTCGTCGTACGTGCCGGCGCAGCCCGAGGTATTCGTCGCGATCCTCGACGATGGACGCATCCTCGCGTTCAACGGCCACGTCGACCTCGGCACCGGCATCCGCACGTCGCTCGCGCAGATCGTGGCGGAGGAGCTCGACGTGCCGGCCGCGCGCGTGACGATGGTGCTCGGCGACACGGCCGCGACGCCGAACCAGGGTCCGACCATCGCGAGCGCGACGATCCAGATTTCCGCGACGCCGCTGCGCTGCGCGGCCGCGCAGGCACGCCACGCGCTGCTGGCGCTGGCCGCCGAGCGCTTCGGTGTCGACCCCGCGCAACTGAGCATCGACGACGGCACGATCGCCGCACCGGCCGGCGGGCACACAGCAACGTTCGCCGCGCTCGTCGCGGCGCGCCGCATCGCGCTCACGCTCGACCTGAACGCCCGCACGAAGGATCCCGCCTGCTACCGGATCGTCGGCCGGTCGTCGCCGCGCGTCGACCTGCCTGCGAAAGCCACCGGCCAGCTCACGTTCGTGCACGACATGCGGGTGCCGGGCATGCTGCACGGCCGCGTCGTGCGGCCGCCGTATGCGGGCCACGACAGTGGCGCGTTCGTCGGCACGTCGCTGGTCGACGTCGATCGCGCGTCGGTCGCCGACGTGCCCGGGCTCGTGGCGGTCGTCGCGCTCGGCGACTTCGTCGGCGTCGTCGCCGAGCGCGAGGAACACGCGATCCGCGCGGCACGCCAGCTGCGCGTCGCGTGGCGCCCGCACCCTGCGCTGCCGCCGCTCGACACGCCCGCGGCCGCGATCGCCGCCGCGCCCGCGCAACGCCGGTTGCTGCTCGACGAAGGCGACGTCGACGCGGCACGCGCGCAACCCGGCACGATCACGCTGTCGCGCACCTATGCGTGGCCGTTCCAGATGCACGGCTCGATCGGCCCGTCGTGCGCGCTCGCCGACTATCGCGCACCCGGCGACGGCCGGATCACCGTATGGTCCGGCACCCAGAACCCCGTATCGCTGCGCTACGACCTCGCGACGCTCGTGGCGCGCGACGAAGCCGATATCGACATCGTGCGGATGGAAGCGGCCGGCTGCTACGGCCGCAACGGCGCGGACGACGTCTGCGGCGACGCGCTGCTGCTGTCGCGCGCGGTCGGCCGCCCGGTGCGCGTGCAGCTGTCGCGCGCGGACGAGCATCTGTGGGAACCGAAGGGCGCCGGGCAGCTGATGCAGGTGACGGGCACCGTGACGCGCGACGGCCGCCTGCTCGGCTACGACTTCACGACGCGCTATCCGTCGAACGACGCGCCGCTGCTCGCGACGCTCCTGACCGGCGCGATCGCGCCCGAACCGCGCGTGTTCGAAATGGGCGACCGCACCGCCGTGTCGCCGTATGAAAGCCCGAACCGCCGCTTCGTCTGCGAGGATCTCGCGCCGCTCGTGCGCGCCTCGTGGCTGCGCGGCGTGTCGGCATTGCCGAACTCGTTCGCGCACGACGCGTTCGTCGACGAATGCGCGACGCTGGCCGGCATCGATCCGCTCGCGTTCCGGCTGCGCCATCTCAAGGACACGCGCGCGACCGAACTGCTGCAGGCCGTCGCCGATCGCGCGGGCTGGACGCCGCGGCGCGTGGATCGCGGAAATGAAGCGGCAGCAGCGCGCGTCGTCCGCGGACGCGGCGTCGCCTACGCACGCTACGTCCACAGCCGCTTCCCCGGTTTCGGCGCGGCCTGGTCCGCATGGATCGTCGACCTGAGCGTCGATCGCGTGTCGGGCGAGATCCGCGTCGAACGCGTGACGGTCGGCCAGGACACCGGCACGATGATCAACCCCGACGGCGTGCGCCACCAGATCCACGGCAACGTGATCCAGGTATTGAGCCGCACGCTGAAGGAGCGCGTGCGGTTTGCCGACGGCAAGGTCGCGTCGCGCGAATGGGCGAGCTATCCGATCCTGACGTTCGACGAAGTGCCGGACGTCGACGTGGTGCTGATGCCGCGGCAAGGCGAGCCGCCGCTCGGCGCGGGCGAATCGGCGTCGGTGCCGGGGCCCGCCGCCGTCGCGAATGCGCTGTTCGATGCGACCGGCGTGCGCTTCTACGCGCCGCCGTTCACGCCCGAGACGGTGCGCGCCGCGCTGCGCGAGGCCGGCCGGCTTCCGGCTACCGAAGCGAGTGTCGCAGCAAGCGCCGCATGAGGCCGGTTTGCGTCGAGGGCCGGACGGCGCCGCGCGTCACGCGTCGCCGTCGGCCTCCATCATCTTGCGCAGCAGGTACTGCAATGCGACGCGTTCGCCCGGATTGAGCGGCCCGTACGTGCGCTCGGTCACCTGCCGCGCGAACGGCACCGTGCGGTCGATCAGCGCGAGGCCCGCCGCGGTCGCGCGCACGATCAGCTTGCGGCCGTCGTTCGGGTCGGGCAGCACCTCGATCAGCGCGCGCGTCTTCAAGCGCTCGACGACGCCGCGAATGGTCGCCTGGTCGATCGCGGTCGCCTTCACGATGTCGTTCAGCGAACACGCCTGCTTTTCCTTGACCGCGCACAGCGCGACGAACTGCGCGGCGGTCAGGTCCGAATCGGGGATCGCTTCCTGGAAGATCGCGACGTGCCGCTGATAGGCACGGCGCAGCAGGTGCCCGACCTGGTCGTGAAAGTCGTAGGAATCCTTGGAAGACGCCATGAAGATGAAGGCTCGCGCGGCATGAATGGGAAAGGCAAGCAGTGTACACCCTCAAATCGGTGCATCCGGTCACGCGGCCGCTGCTTCGTTGCGGTGCGTCAGGGTTCGTGGCGCCCGACCCGCGTCGCGCCCGACAAGCGCCCGACCATGTCGGCCTGCTCGCGGACATCGACGCTGCAACGCCCGCGGCTCGCGCGATCCGGCGGCCTGCCGGACGCGCGCGCTCCGAACGCCGAAGCACTGGCGTGCACACACTCCACTTTTGAGCGTATACGCACGAATTTCGTGCATGCCTCCGGATGGCAAAAACCATGTTGATATGTGCACATTTCCAGATTAATCCCCGAAAAATTCCGGGTTTATCTGGTTTAACGATCGATCCAGGCGCGTTCACTTTCATGCCTGCGCGATTCCGTATTTTCTAGTGTGTACGCTATGTAATTGGCGTGCTATACAGACTCCAGCGCGCGGCGAACCTTCGCTCGCGTCGAACGGCCACCCACTTCATCCGTCACATTCGAACAGGGGCAATCCCATGTCTACCGCACACCCGAGCGCCGCCGTCTCCGCCGACGACACGCTGCACGGCGCGCTCTACCGCAAGGTCACGCTGCGCCTGATCACGCTGTTCTGCCTGTGCTATTTCGCGGCCTATCTCGACCGCATCAACATCGGGCTCGCGAAGCTGCAGATGCTCGACGCGCTGAAGTTCAGCGACACCGTGTACGGGCTTGGCGCCGGCCTGTTCTTCGGCGGCTACATCCTGTTCGAAGTCCCGAGCAATCTGGTGCTGCAGCGCGTCGGCGCGAAGCTGTGGATCGCACGGATCATGATCACGTGGGGCCTGCTGTCGGGCGCGACGATGTTCGTGCATACGCCGATGCAGTTCTACGTCGTGCGCTTCCTGCTCGGCGCCGCCGAAGCCGGCTTCCTGCCCGGCGTGCTGCTGTACCTGACCCAGTGGTATCCCGATGCGCGCCGCGCACGGATCGTCGCGCTGTTCATGGTCGGGCTGCCGCTGTCGAGCATGATCGGCAGCCCGATTTCCGGCTGGATCATGCGTGCGTTCGACGGCGTGCACGGGCTCGGCGGCTGGCAGTGGCTGTTCCTGCTCGAGGCATTGCCGTCGGTGCTGCTCGGCTTCGCGGTGCTGCGCTGGCTGCCCAACAGCATCGAGAGCGCGCGCTGGCTGAACGCGGACGAGCAGCGCACGCTGCGCGCGAACCTCGACGCCGATCCGTCCGGCAACAAGAGCCACGCGCTCGGCCGCGCGTTCTCCGATCCGAAGGTGTGGGCACTCGGCCTCATCGATCTGTGCGTGCTGCTCGGGCTGTATGCGGTGAGCTTCTGGCTGCCGACGATCCTGCGCGACACCGGCGTGAAGGACGCGTATCACATCGGCTGGCTGATGGTGATCCCGAATGCCGCGGCCGTGCTCGCGACGCTGTATTGCGGCGCGAGCTCCGACCGTGCGCGCGAGCGACGCTGGCATATCGTCGTGCCGTTCCTGGTGTCGGCCGTCGCGCTCGCATTTGCCGCCGCGTCGTCGCACGGCACGCTCGCGACCGTGCTGCTGTTCTCGCTGATCAACGCGGGCGCGGCCGCCGCGATGCCGGTCGTCTGGGCGCTGCCGTCCACGTTCCTGAAGGGCTCGGCCGCCGCCGGCGGGATCGCGTTCGCGTGCTCGATCGCGAACCTCGGCGGCTTCGGCAGCACCTACTTCATCGGCTGGCTGCGCGATACGTTCCATTCGCAAAGCGCGGGGCTGTACGGCTTCGCCGCATGCATGCTGGTCGGATGCGCGCTCGCGCTCGCGTATCCTGCAAAGCTCGTGAACCGCTGATGCGCTCCATGCGCGCGGCGACCCGAGGTCGTCGCGCGCGATTCGCACAATTCGCACGACTCTCCGCGTATCGATGCGTGCCCAACGATATGCGCGCATGCCCCCTCTCGCCCTTCCGCATTCGTCGCAGCGCCCCCGGCTGACGGCTTGAACAGCTTTCCTGTGCGCCGCACTTGCGCACAGGTCGCCTCGCGACGTGCCGCACTGCCTTTTTACAAACACGTCACCTCGCGCGCGCGTTCGCGCACGGCATGCCACTGCCTCCCCGCGCAGCTTCGCGCCACACCGGCGCGTACGCGTGTCCCGCCGTGCAGGCACGTCGTTTGCGAGATCAACGCGCCCGCCCCTCGGGCGGACGGCAATCCTTCCTTCAACCCGGCGCTGCACACCGCGCGAGTCCTCGCGCGGCGATCCCGCATCGCAAGCAGGGTTCCCCCTGAACGAGAGGACGACATGAAATCCATACGAACGATAGTGGCCCTGTGCTCGGTCATTTCCGTACTCACGGCGTGCGGCGGAGACAGCAACGACGTCGGCACCGTGCTCGGCATCTCGAAGCCGCAGGCGCGCTTCATCAACGCGGTGCCGGCCGGCCCGAATCTCGACTACTACCTGAACGCGAAGCTCGATGCGTCGGGTGTCGCGTACAAGGGCGTGACCCGTTATCACGACATCGATTCGGGCACGCAGACCGCGAGTTACGACGTATCGGGAACGACCACGACCGTCGCGTCGCAGTCGTTCGGCGCGGCGAACGGTCACCACTACACGACCATCGCATTGCCGAGCACCTCGTCGGCGATTTCGCTGATCGACGATCCGTTCGACAAGAAGCTGCTGTCCGACAAGGCGCGCGTGCGCAGCTTCAACGCGTCGCCGAACACGCAGAACGTCGACGTGTACGTCGTGCCGCCGGGCACCGACATCAACACGCAAAGCCCGACGCTGGCGGGCGCCGCGTATCAGAACGCCGTGCCGGCATCCACACAGGATTCCATCTACCTGAATGGCGGAACCTACCAGGTGATCGTCACGACGGCCGGCAGCAAGGCGCCGATCCTGAAAACCGCGCCGGTCGCGATCAACAACAACGCCGACTGGCTGCTGGTGACGATTCCGGCGGGCGGCATCGGCGACGTGACGCCGAACGACATTCGCGTGCTCGTCGCGCAGGGCAACGATGCGGACACGTCCGCACAGGAACTCGGCCCGCAATAACGGATAGCGGCTTCGGCGGACCGCCGGCCGGCGGTCCGCCCGGTAGCGCTCGCTACGTCGTCAGTCAGTCCGCTCGAGACGAATCACATGCTCGACCCGCGTACCGTCGCCGTGCTCGACATCGACATCGCCGACATGCCGGACGCGCCAGCCCGGCCGCGTCGCAATCTGCGGCACGTTGCCGCCCGGCCGGCTCTCGATGCCGCCGAGCCCTTCGTCGGGCGTCTCGACCGCGTCGTCGAGCGACGCATTCGAATAGATCACGTTGTCGTGCCACTCGGTCGCGCCGCTGCGCGCCTCCATGCCCTTGCCGTCGACGTCGACCGTGTTGTCGGTCATCGCCATGTTCGCGTTGTCGAGCGTCACGATCCTGCCGCTGGCGCGACGCACCGGATCGCCGCTGTCGACCGCATGCGCGCCGACGTCGATCGGCGGCAGGCCGGTCGGCGTCTTCGCCGCGACGGCCTCGGGCGTCAGCGCCCGCTTCGCGACCTCGGCGGCCTGGGTCGCCGCATCGGGCATGTCGCCAGCCGCCGGCGTCTGCACCGGGCTCTTCGCGATCTGTTCGCGCTGCTGTTTCGGGGTTGGGTTCGATTCCGCGTTGTGCATCGCACCTCCTGTTCCGGACGGCGTGCGCCGGCGGGATGCAGCCGGCGCCGGTCCGGGAATCGCTACAACGGTCGTTGCAAATCTTTCACGCGCACGGCGCCGCCCACGCGTGCCCTGCGACACGCGTGCCGCGCCGACAGCCGTCCCGGCGGCACGCGGGCGACGGACCCGCGCATGCCGCCCGCGCCGACGGTCAGCCGCCGCTTGCGCCCGCGGGCGCGGACGCCGCGCCCGGCATGCTCGCCGGACCGCCGGTCATGCCGCTGCCGGCCGTGCCGCTGCCCGGCATGCCCGACGGCGCGGTGGACGGCGCCGGCGCCATGCTGCTGGTGGAGCCGGTTGAGCTCCCGCCGGTAGTGGTGTCGCTCTCGCTCTTCTTCTGGCAACCCGCACCCGCCGCCAGGCCGGCAATCAGGATGCCGGCGAAGACGACCCGCGATACGTGACGAATGGAATATCGCTGCATGACACCTCCGCTGATGTCGACTGGATGGAGACCTGTGGCGAGCAATGCGCGTGCCGTCCATCTCGTCCATTGCCACCGCCGGCGACCCGGCCCCATTCATTTTTCAAATGCCCCCCAGCCGAATATTTAATTTCCCATCGCCGCGACGGCCACCCATACTCGCGAACAAATCCGAGACATAACGTCCACGGCGGCCGGGCCTGCGCTGCGTGCACACGCTGCCGGTTCGCGCCCCGCACATGGAAGGAGACGAGCGTGCAACTGGAAGCCACCCACCGTGCGGGCATCGTGCTCGGCGCGCACGACGCATTGCAGCGAACCGATACGGCCACGCGCGACCCCGCGCTGAGCCCCCGGCTGCACAACCCCGACCTCGCGCCGACCAAGGCGGAGGGCCGCACCTGGGGCCGCTACAGCATCTTCGCGCTGTGGACCAACGACGTGCACAACATCGCGAACTACTCGTTCGCGATCGGGCTGTTCGCGCTCGGCCTGTCGGGCTGGCAGATGCTCGCGTCGCTCGCGATCGGCGCGGTGCTGGTGTACGGCTTCATGAACCTCACCGGCTACATGGGCCAGAAGACCGGCGTGCCGTTCCCGGTGATCAGCCGGATGAGCTTCGGCATCTACGGCGCGCTGTTGCCCGCGATGATCCGCGCGGTGATCGCGATCGCATGGTTCGGCATCCAGACCTATCTCGCGTCGGTCGTGCTGCGCGTGCTGCTCACCGCGATCTGGTCGGGCCTCGTCGCGTTCGACCAGAACGCGATCTGCGGGCTGTCGACGCTCGGCTGGGTGACGTTCGTCGCGATCTGGCTGGTGCAGATCGGCATCCTCACCTACGGGATGGAGATGGTCCGCAAGTACGAAGGGCTCGCCGGCCCGATCATCCTCGTCACGACGCTGTCGCTCGCCGCATGGATGTTCAGCCGTACCGGCGGCCATCTCGCGATGTCGATCGGCAAGCCGATGACCGGCCTGAAGATGTGGACCGAGGTATTCGCGGGCGGCGCGCTGTGGCTTGCAATCTACGGCACGCTGGTGCTCAACTTCTGCGATTTCGCGCGCGCGTCGCCGAGCGCGAAGACGGTGCGGGTCGGCAACTTCTGGGGCCTGCCGGTGAACATCCTGGTGTTCGCGACGATCAGCTTCGTGCTCGCGGGCGCGCAATTCAAGCTGAACGGCCAGATCATCCACAGCCCGACGGAAATCATCGCGACGGTGCCGAACAAGCTGTTCCTCGTGCTCGGTTGCCTCGCATTCCTGATCGTGACGGTCGCGGTCAACATCATGGCGAACTTCGTCGCGCCGGCCTTCGTGCTGACGAGCCTCGCGCCGCACCGCCTGACGTTCCGCCGCGCGGGCCTGATCAGCGCGACGGTCGCGGTGCTGATCCTGCCGTGGAACCTGTACAACAGCCCGATCGTGATCGTCTACTTCCTGTCCGGCCTCGGCGCGCTGCTCGGCCCGCTGTACGGGATCATCACGGTCGACTACTGGCTCGTGCGCAAGCAGCGCGTGAACGTGCCGGACCTTTATACCGAAGCGCCGACCGGCGCCTATTTCTACACGCGCGGCGTGAACCGCAAGGCGCTCGCGGCGCTCGTGCCGTCCGCGCTGATCTCGATCACGCTCGCCGTCGTGCCGGCCTTCAGCGCGATGACGCCGTTCTCCTGGCTGCTCGGCGCGGCCATCGCGGGCAGCGTGTACTGGCTGACGGCCGATCGCAAACGGCAATACGACGAGCGCTCGGGCGAACCCATCGCGGTCGCCTGCGCCCGACACTGAACGCAGCAAACGGAGTGCACCGATGAGAATCCTGGTAGTCAACGTCAACACGACCGCGTCGATCACCGACGCCATCGCCGCGCAGGCGCGGGCCGCCGCGTCGCCGGGCACGGAGATCGTCGGGTTGACGCCGCGCTTCGGCGCGGAATCGGTCGAGGGCAACTTCGAGAGCTACCTCGCGGCGATCGCCGTGATGGACCGCGTGTTGAGCTACGACGAGCCGTACGACGCGGTGATCCAGGCCGGCTACGGCGAACACGGCCGCGAAGGGCTGCAGGAACTGCTGACGGTCCCGGTCGTCGACATCACCGAAGCGGCCGCGAGCATCGCGATGCTGCTCGGCCACCGCTACTCGGTCGTCACGACGCTCGACCGCACGGTGCCGCTGATCGAGGATCGCCTGAAGCTCGCCGGGCTCGACGCGCGCTGCGCGTCGGTGCGCGCGAGCGGTCTCGCGGTGCTCGAGCTCGAGGAGAACCCTGCCCGCGCGATCGAGTCGATCGTCGACCAGGCCGCGCGCGCGGTGAAGGACGATCACGCGGAAGTGATCTGCCTCGGCTGCGGCGGGATGGCCGGCCTCGACCGGCAGATCGAGGAATGCACGGGCGTGCCCGTCGTCGACGGCGTGTCGGCCGCGGTCGCGCTCGCGGAATCGCTGGTGCGCCTGAAGCTGAAGACGTCGAAGGTCCGCACCTATGCGCCGCCGCGCCCAAAGCGGATCGTCGGCTGGCCGGGCACCTTCGTCAAATGACGGGCCGCGGGAACGCGTAGCGACATGCGGGACGCACCGGCGCCGAACGGCCTGTCCCTCGATGCGTCCGACGCAAGGGCTGCGCTCGACGGCCTGGACGCGCGGCTGATGCGCATCCTGCTCGTGCTGCTCACCGAGCGCACCGTGTCGCGCGCGGCCGTGCGGCTGAACATGTCGCAGCCGGCGACGAGCGCCGCGCTCAAGCGGCTGCGCACGCTGCTCGGCGATCCGCTGCTGGTGCGCAGCCGCTACGGCATGGTGCCGACCGAGTTCGGCGCGCGGCTGATCGAGCCGCTGCGCAACGCGCTGCGCGTGATCGACTTCATCCGCATCCAGCAGCCGACCTTCGACGCGCGCACGTCGGTGCGCACCTACCGGATCGGCTGCCCCGACTACCTGAACGTGCTGTTCGTGCCGAAGCTCGTCGCGTTGTTCCGCGAACGCGCGCCGAACGCGCAGCTCGTGTTCCATCCGCTCGGCGACGGCTACGACGACGAACGCGCGCTCGCCGACGGCGAGCTCGACGTCGTGATCGACAACCGCCCTGCCCGCCTGTCGCGGTTCCGGCAGGACGACCTGTTCGACGATCGCGTCGTGTGCCTGATGCGCGCCACGCATCCGCTCGCACGGCGCGGCGCGATGACAGCCGCCGAATTCGCGCGCGCCGCGCAGCTGTGCCCGACACCGTCGTGGCTCGAAGCGTCCGGCGCGATCGACCGGCAGCTCGAACGCGTCGGCCTGCAGCGGCGGATCGTCGTCACGCTGCCGCACTTCGAACTCGCCGCGCATGCGCTCGTGCGCTCCGACCTGATCCTCACCACCACGTACCGGCTCGCGCGCCACTACGCGAAGCTGCTGCCGCTCGGCGCGGTGGCACTCCCGGCCGAGCCGCCCGAGATCGTGTACCGGATGACGTGGAACGAGTCGGGCGCCTGCGTCGACGGCGTGCGCTGGCTGCGCGGGCTGATCGCGGAGGCGACGCGCGGCTGGCTCGACGCGGAGGCCGCGCAGCCGGCCGTCGCGGCGGTTGCCGCGAATGCGGATGCGGATGCGCGGGCGAATGTGCCGATCGCCGACGCCCCGCCGGAACCGACCCGACGCACGCGCCGCCGGCAGGCGACGCACTGCGGTGCATCGCAACGGCCGCGTGTCGCGCGCGCGGCGCGCGTTCATCGCGTCACGACGAAGTCGCGCTGAATCGATCGCCGACGACAACCTGAACGCGCAAGCCCGGCGGCTCCGTATCGTCGCGTGCAACGAGCGAGGCATGAACCCCCGCCGCACGCATCACGCGTCGCGCATTGGTTGCGCAAGCAACTTGTATGCGATGACGGCGACGGCAAGCGCGAGCACGCCGCTGACCGTCAGCGCCGCGGCGAATCCGCTCGCGAAGGCCGCGGGTGCCGCATCGGCAAGCGTGCGCGCGGCCGACGGCGGCACGTGCGCGAGCGCCTGCGCAAGATCGCCGGCCAGCAGGCTCGACATGAACGGCGCGTCGACGAACGCGCGCATGCCCGATGCGGCGGACAGCAGCCGGTCGAGGTGCGCGTGCGTGCTCGCGGCCAGCACCGCGCCGAGCACGCCGACGGCCGTCACGATCGCCGAGAAACGCGTGGTCGTGCTGATGCCCGACGCCATTCCGGTACGGCCCGGCGGCACGCACGCCATGATCGCCTTCTGCGTGTCGCCGTTCATGATGCCGGCGCCGCAGCCGGTCACGAACATGCCGAGCGCGACGAGCCGGTAGTCGCCGCCGGCCGTCAGCGCCGCGGTCGCGAGATTGCCCGCGCCGATCAGTGCGAGCCCGCCCGCCAGCACGCCGCCGGACGATACGCGCGCGGCGAGCAGGCCGCCGAGCGAGGGCCCGGCGATCATCGCGAACGCGAACGGCAGCATCCCGAGCCCCGCGTCGATCGCGGACATCCCGAACGCGTTCTGCAGGTACAGCGGCAGGAACGTCATCATCACCTGCGCGCACGCCGCATAACCGAACATCGCGAGCACGGCACCGACGAAACGCGGCTGGCGGAACAGCGCCAGATCGATCATGGGCCGCGCCTGCCAGCGCTCCGCGCCGATGAACGCGGCCAGCAGCGCGGCGGCCAGCGCGAACCGGCCGAGCGTCGCGGCCGACAGCCAGCCATGCGACGGCGCGCCGATCAGCGCCGCGATCGCGCAGGCGAGCGCCGCGCCGAACAGCAGGCTGCCGGCGGCATCCACCCGTTTCGCGTGCGGATCGCGCGACTCGTCGATCGCGACGCGCGCGCCGGCCGCGAGCAGCGCGCACACCGGCAGGTTCAGCAGGAACACCCAGCGCCAGCCGATCCACTGCGTGATCGCGCCGCCGACCAGCGGCGCGACGGCCGTCGCGATCCCCATGCACATCCCCCAGATCGCCCACGCACGCGCCCGTTCGCGTCCGTCCGGAAAGCGGTTCGCGATCACCGCGAGCGCGGCCGTCAGCAACAACGCGGCCCCGCCGCCCTTTGCCGCGCGCGCGGCGATCAGCCAGCCGGCCGACGGCGCGATCCCGCACCCGAGCGACGCGAGCGAAAAGAGCGCGAGCCCCGCGCCGAGCATGCGTTTGCGTCCGAAGCGGTCCGCCAGCCCGCCGGCCGGCAGCAGGCATGCGGCGAACGCGGTCATGTAGGCGCTCACGACCCATTCGATGTCGGCGAAACTCGCATGGAAGCCGCGCGCGATGCTCGGCAGCGACACGGCGACGACGTTCGTGTCGAGCACGATCAGCGAGCACGTCGCCGACGCGACCGCGAGCGTCGCGGCGGCCGGCAGGCGGGTGCCCGTGCGCTCGGCGGCAGGCGCGCCTGCGCGCGGGGCGGGAGAAGACTGGGACATCGACGGCTCCGGAACAAGAGGAACGAGCCGTATGCTAGGCTTGCCCGGTATTACCCGTCATTGACATACCGATGCAGTTTCATTAACGAAAATTGCAATCATGAATCCGCTCGAATTCCGTCACGTGCGCGCGTTCCTGAGCGTCGCGCAGCACCTGCATTTCGCGCGCGCGGCCGACGCGCTCGACATGGCGCCGCCCGCGCTCACGCGGCAGATCCAGGAGGCCGAGCGGCTGCTCGGCGTGCGGCTGTTCCAGCGCTCGCGCCGCGAGGTTTCGCTGACGGCGGCAGGCATTGCGTTTCTCGCCGAGGCGCGCGCGGCGGTCGAGCATCTGCAGCGCGGCCGCGAACTCGCGACGCTCGCCGAGCGCGGCGAACTCGGCCGGATCGAGATCGGCTACGTGTCGTCGGCCGTCTATTCGGGCACGCTGCAGCGCACGGTCGGCGCGTTCCGCGCCGCGCATCCGCGCATCGAGCTGAACCTGCGCGAGGTACCGATGGACGACGTCGCGAAACAGCTCGACGCGGGCCGGCTCGACCTCGCGTACGTGCGGCCGCCGTTGCCGCTGCCGGGCGGGCTGCGGATCGTCACGCTGCAGCGCGACGTATTCGTCGCGGCGGTGCCGGCCGATTCGCGTTATGCGGCGATGACCGCCGTGCGTGCCGCCGATCTCGCCGACGCGCGCTTCGCCGTGCCGGAACAGGAGCGCGGCACGCTCGAAGTCGCACGCCGCGGCCGCTTCGCGCCGGTGATCGCCGCGCGGCCGGGCGGGTTGCTCGCGGTGCTCGCGTGCGTATCGGTAAACGGCTGGGTCGCCGTGATCCCGGACGCGCTCGCCGACTGCGTGTCGTTGCCGGGCGTCGTGTACCGGCCGATCGCCGGCAAGCCGATCATGTCCGAACTCGCGCTCGCGTACCGGCGCTTCGAGAAGGCGCCCGCGGTACGCGCGTTCCTGCGCGCCGTTCCTGCCGCGGGCTAGCGCCTGTCCCGCCGACAACGGACGCGCGAATAAGCATTTCGCGATTCGATGTTTGCCGGCGCGAAACCGATTCCGTAATCTGCCCGGCAGCCGCGCGGCCTCTCGCGCGGATCACCGAGGACCTGCCGCCGATGACTTCGCCCCCCGCCCCGGCCCGCCGCCGCGCACTGCTGCGCGTGGCCGCCCTGGCCGCCGCACCGCTTGCCGGCGCCGCCGCACGGCCCGTCCGCGCGGCCGGCCCCGACCTGTCCAACGTGACGCTGGTGCTCGGCGACCAGGCCGGCGGCCTGCGCGCGCTGGCCGAAGCCGCGCGCGTGCTCGACGGCGTGCCGTACCGGTTTCGCTGGGCGAATTTCCAGGGCGCCGCGCCGCTGTTCGAAGCACAGCGCGCGGGTGCGATCGACCTCGCGCCGGCCGGCGACCTGCCGGTGTTGACGGCCGCGCTCGGCGATCCGGCGCTGCGGATCGTGGCCACGCGCGTCGGCTCGCCGACATCGCTCGGCATCGTCGTGCAGCCCGATTCGCCGGTGCGCACCGTCGCCGACCTGAAGGGGCGCACCGTCGTCGTGTCGTCGGCGCGCGGCAGCATCTCGCAATACCAGCTCTACGGCGCGCTGCGCGAACACGGCCTCGCGCCTGGCGACGTCGACGTGCGCTTCGTGCTGCCGGTCGACGCGTTCGCCGCGTTCGAGGCCAGGCAGATCGGTATCTGGGCGACCTTCGATCCGTATTACGGCAACGTGGTCCGGCGCGGTGCGCGCATCGTGCGCGACGGCAGCGGGATCAATTCCGGGCTCGCGTTCCTCACGTCGCCGGTCGACACGCTCGACGATCGCGCGAAGCGCGCGGCGCTGTCGGACGTGCTCGCGCGGCTCACCCGAGCCGGCCAGTGGGCGCTCGCGCATCCCGCCGATTACGCGACCGTCTATGCGTCGCTCACGCGCCTGCCGCGCGAGGCGGCCGCCGACATCGCGCGCCGGGCGGCGCTCGCGCAGCGCGGTGTCACCGACGCGGACATCGACGTGCTGCAGCGCGTCGCCGATCGCGCGGCCGCGGACGCGATCCTGCCGAAGCGCGTCGACGTCGCGTCGATCGCGGTGCGCAACCTGTCGGCCGCGTAACCGGCTGCACGTCGTCGCCTGTGCGGGCGTTCAACGCGCCTTCGCCATGTCGAGATCCGGCACGTCATCGCCGAACGTCGACGCAACCAGCGTGCGCATCGCGGCGACCAGCAGCGTCGGGCCCGACTGGTTGAACGTGCAGCGCTCGCCGGCCGCCGGCACTGCCCGATGCAGCACCGCGCGCCACGCACCGTGCCCGCCGTCGCGCTCGAACGCGCCGAACGGCAAACGCTCGACGAGCGGCCCGCCGTCTACCCACGACGACGACGGCGCGTACGGCACCGGCGTGCCGCCCGGTTCGCGCAGGACCGTGCATCCCGCGGCGTCGACGCGCGGCGCGCCGAGTGCTTCCGCCATCGCCACCCAGAAATCGAGCGGCGCACCGACCAGATCGTGAACCTGCATCGCGCCCTCCCGCGGCCGTGAAAACGCCATCCTAGCGCTGCCGCGCGCGATGCGCCGGCCACGCCGCGACCGGTGCGTTGCCCGGCAAGCGCGCCCGTCGTGCGAAACCGCCGATACGTGTTACGAATCGGCGATTCCTGCGTACAATGAACGCAACTCGTATCGTCCGGGCGGCGGTGGACACGCACCCCGGAACCGCATTCACGCCGAACCGGGCCGGGCCTGTTCGGCGGACGACAACCGGAACCATACGGTGCAGCGCAGGCCGGATCTCTCGGGAGACCGCAGCATGTCCACGCACGCCAGGAAACCGCTGATATCGCTCGTCGTGCCGTTTCATGACGAAGAGGAAACGATCGACGCGTTCTTTGCCGAAACGCTGCCCGTTCTCGAGTCGGTCGCCGGGGTCCGCTTCGAGATCGTCTGCATCAACGACGGCAGCCGCGATCGCACGCTCGACCGGCTGCTCGCGATCGCCGCCAGCGACGCGCGCGTACACGTCGTGGATCTCACACGCCGCTTCGGCAAGGAAGCCGCGCTCACCGCGGGCCTCGACGAGGCCGCCGGCGCCGCGGTGATCCTGATCGACGCCGACCTGCAGGACCCTCCCGCCCTGATTCCCGCGATGATCGAACACTGGCGCGCCGGTGCCGAAGTCGTCGCCGCGAAACGCACCGACCGCATGTGCGACCCATACCTGCAGCGCGCGGCGGCGGCGCTCTACTATCGCGTACACAACGCGCTGTCCGAAGTCGAAATGCCGGAAAACGTCGGCGATTTCCGCCTGATGGATCGCGAGGTCGTCGAAGCGCTGCGCGCGCTGCCGGAGCGGCGGCGGTTCATGAAGGGGCTGTTCGCGTGGGTCGGCTTTCGCACCGCTATCGTCGAATACACGCGTGCGCCGCGCAGCGGCGGCCGCTCGAAGTTCTCCGGATGGCGACGCTGGAACTTCGCGCTCGAGGGCATCACGAGCTTCAGCACCGTGCCGCTGCGCGTGTGGACCTACGTCGGTCTCACGTTCGCGATGCTGTCCCTCGCGTATGGCGCCTTCATCGTGGTGCGCACGCTGCTGTACGGCAATCCGGTGCACGGCTACCCGTCGCTGATTTCCGTCGTGCTGTTCGTCGGCGGCATCCAGCTGATCGGTATCGGCGTGATCGGCGAATACCTCGGGCGGATCTATCACGAGTCCAAGCAGCGCCCCGTCTATCTCGTGAGGCGGCGCTACCGTGCCGAGCGCGATGCCGCCGCCCAGCCGGCATCGAAGCTGCTGCAGTTTCCGCTGAAGCGCGCGCCCGCGGCCCGCCGCAGGGCAGCGATGCCGGCGGTCGCCGGCGCCGCCGCCCGCAAAGCGTCGTTCAAGTAGAACCGGACCGCCGCAATTGGACATTCCCCGCGAATCGATGCGCTCGGCGGAGCGGCCCGTGCGCGCGTGGCTCACGCTGCGGCGCGTCGTCGTGTACAGCGTGCTGATGCTCGTGCTCGACGCACTGTTCGTCACGATCTGGACGACCGTCGTTCGTCACGGGGCCGGGAGCATCGGGGCACGCCCCGGTGCCGACTTCTCGGTGTTCTGGTCGGCCTCGTACGTGATGCTGCACGGCTCGCCGGCGCAGGCGTACGACTTCTCCGCCTTCTCGCGGCTGACGACCGGCCTGTTCACGCATCTTCGCCGCGACGTCTTCGCCCCGTGGCTGTACCCGCCCACCTATCTGCTGCTCGTGACCCCGCTGGCGCTACTGCCCTTCGCGCTCGGTTACCCGGTGTTCGTCGCGATCGGCGTCGTCGTGCTCGGCCTCGTCGCGTGGCGCGTTTCGCGTCTCGGCATGATTCCGGGCGCATCGCGCGTCGGCCCGCTCGCGCTGGCCGCCGCGCCTTGCGTGTTCGTCACAGCGACGCTCGGACAAAACGCGTTCCTGACCGCATCGTGCGCGGCGCTGGCCGTCCACTGGGCCGAACGGCGGCCGATCTGGGCGGGCCTCTGCATCGGCCTGCTGTCGGTCAAGCCGCAGATGGCGCTGCTGTTCCCGTTCGTGCTGGTCGCCGTGCGCGCATGGCGCACGATCGCATGGGCCGCGCTCGCCACGGGCACGTTCGTCGCGCTGAGCGTCCTGATTTGCGGCATCGAGTCGCTGCGCCTGTTCGTCGCGAGCACCGGACTCGCGCGATCGATCGTCCTCGAACACGGTGTCGTGTTCTGGCTCGCGTCGCCGACGCCGTTCGCGGCGTTCCGGCTTGCGGGCGTGCCGCTCGGCGCCGCCTATGCCGCGCAAGCGTGTATTGCGGCAATCGCGATCGCCGCCGCGTGCATCGCATGGACGCAATCGCGCGATACCCGCGTGCGCGCCGCCGTGCTGGCGGTCGCGACGCTCGTGGCGAACCCGTACGTGTGGCACTACGAACTTGCGTGGCTCGCCATCGCGATCGCCTGCATGCTGTCGATCGGCTGGCGTGACGGCTGGCTGCGCGGCGAACAGGCCGCGATCGCGCTGATGTGGGCGCTGCCGGTCGCCGAATACCTGAACCCGTGGCTGCTGCTGCCGCAGATCGGCCCGGCCGTGACGCTCTTCGCGCTGCTCGTGCTGCTGCGCCGCGCGCGGCACGATGCTCACAACGCGAGCCGCGGCGGCACGTACACGCCGTAGTACGGCCCGACGCCCGTCGCGACGCCGGTCATCTTCACGCCGGCGACGAAGTGCCCCTGGATGTACTTGTACGTGCCGCCGAGCGACACGTCGATACGGAACGCCGCGAACGCGACGATCGGCACGTAGGTGCTGCTCGCCGTCTGCGTGACGACCGGCAGCACGACCGTCGTGCCGACCGGCACCGACGTGTAGAGCGTCGCCTTCACGCCGGTCGCGAGATAGATGCTGTCGCCGATATTGAGCGTCGTCGGGTTGCCGGTCACCATCAGGCCGCCCATCGTCGTCGTGTCGCTCGCGGTCGACTGGAACGACGTCCACTGGCCGCCCATGCACAGCGTGCCGTAGGTCTGGCCGTTCGTGATCGAGAATTCGTACGGCAGGTTGGTCAGCGGATTGATCAGCGGCTGGTTGGTCAGCGTGTTCCAGTACTGGTTGTACACGCACTGGTCGATCGCGACCGGAAAGAGCCCGCCCGCCGCCACCCCGCCCGGCGCGGCGAGCACCGCGATCGCGGTCGCGCTGCCGGACGCGCCCGGAATGCCGAGCAGCCCGCCGAGCAGCAGCGGAATCGAGCCGCCGTTCACGCCCGGCGCGCGCGACACGGTCACCTGAACCGCCGGCACGTCGTATTGGCCGGGCGTGATGGTCGTCGGCTGCATCGATGCGGGGTTGCGCGTCACGTTCCAGTACCCGGTCGTCACCGTGCCGGTCGCGAGCGGCGCGCCTGCCGCCGCATTCTGCGCGATCACGCCGTTCGCCGCCGGCGCGGCCTGCGACCAGTTCAGCGCGCCGCCCGTGGGCGACATCATCGCGTCGGCCGCCGCGAGCGCGGCCGCGTCGGCGGCGTTCTGCAACTGGTTGCGCACCGTGGCCACCCACGCGATGTCGATTGCCAGCGCGCCGAACGACAGCAGCGGAATCAGGAACAGCAGGAAGAACAGCGCGACGGAGCCGCGCTCGCGCGTCGCGCCGATGCATGGCGTGCCGGCTGCGTCATTCATAGAGCATCACCGAGCTGGCCGAGATCGTCACCGGGCCGGTGAGCGCGCTGAATGCCGACCCCAGCACCAGCCCCGAATACGTGTAGGTCACCGTGACCGTCAGCGCGGTGCCGGCCGTCGTGCCGTTCGCCTGCGTCACGGTGATGGTCGGCGTCGTCGCGGTGCCGCCGGTGATGAGGCTGTTCTGCGTGTAGGTCGACGCGACGTTGGCGATCTGTGTCGGGGTCAGCATCGGCACGCGCAGCACGACGCCCGCGCGCGCGGCCTCGCGGCTCGCGTTCGTGATGACGGCCTTGTCGCACAGCAGCAGGCTCGTGTCGATGATGCCGATCAGCACCATCAGCAGGAACGGCAGCATCAGCACGAACTCGAGGGATACGACGCCGCGCGCGTGACGGACGCCCATCGCCTGGCGTGTCATCTTGCCGCCCCCGCGGCGGGCGGCAGCGCGTGCGGGTCGAGCGCGGCCCCCGTCGACGGTCGTGCGGCGGCGGGCGCCGGGCGCGCCGCAAGCTGCGCGCGCACGGCCTCGTAGACGCGCAGATTGTCGGCCACCGCCGATGCGGGCAGATCCGCCGACAACAGCTTCTTCGCCGAATCGGTGTTGCCGAGCACGCCATACGCGAACGCGAGGTTCTGGCGCGCCTGCCACGGCGCATCGGGCAGCCCGGCCACGTCGAGCAGCACGTTCACGCCTTCGCGCGGCCGGTTGCTCAGCACGAGCGACAGCCCGAGGTCGACGCGCAAGCCCTGCGCATCCGGATGCACGCGCAGCGCATCGCGGTATACGGCCTGCGCGTCTTCATGGCGGCCCTGCAGGTCGAGGACCGTACCGAGCCCTTCCGCCGCGAGCGGCAGGTTCGGCTGCGCGGCCAGCAGCTCGCGGTAGCGCTGGGCGGCCTCGTCGAGCCGGCGCTGCCGCAACGCGACGCGCGCGAGCCCGACCTGCGGCCCGGGTTCCGCGGGTGCCTGCTGTCGTGCCTGCTCGTAGAGAATCCGCGCGCGCTCCAGATCGCCCGCGCGGTAGCTGACGTCGCCAAGCCCGAGGCGCGCCGGGAGCGAATCGGGATGCCGGGCGAGCACCTTCTCGTACAGCGTCGACGCGAGATCGACGTTGCCGCCGGCGAGCGCGCTGTCGGCAATGCGCAGTTCGGCCTGCGGGTCGTCGCTCGTGTGCGACAGCGCCGGCCGCGTCTGGATGCCGGGCGCGCAGCCGCCGGCCAGCACCGGCAACACCGCCGCGAATGCGAACGCACGGATCACGGATCGTGTCATTTGAATACCTCGAGCAGGCGAATCGCCGCCGGGCCCGCCGCGATCAGGCCGACCGTCGGCAGGATGAACAGCATCATCGGCAGCGTGATCTTCGGCGCGAGCTTCGCGGCCTGCTCCTCGAGCGCGACGATCTGCTCGGTGCGCTCGCTGCGCGACAGCGTTCGCAGCGCCTGCGTGATCGGCGTGCCGAAGCGCTGCGATTGCGTGAGCGTCGTGGCAAGCGAGCGCGCCGACGCAAAGTCGACGCGCGTCGCGAAATGCGTGAGCGCTTCGGATACATTGCCGCTCAGCGTCAGCTCGTCCGCGCATACCGTCAGCTCGTCGGCGAGCGGCGGGCAGATGCGCTCGAGTTCGCGCGCGACGCGCCGCACGCCGGATACGAGGCTGTTGCCGGCCATCGTGCAGATCACCAGCAGGTCGAGGGCGTCCGGAAAGCACGCGGCGATGATCCGCCGGCGCCGCCGGATCATTGCGCCGAGCACGTATTCCGGCACGATCACGCCGATCACGAACGCGGCGACCATCGCCAGCGCCCGGATCACGACGTATTCGCCGAAGCGCGGAATGTACGGGCTGAACACGATCGCGACGCCCGCGAGCAGCACGCCGCAGCTCAGCTTGATGCCGATCATCGACGACACCGCACGCCGCTCGCGAAAGCCCGCGCGCGTCAGCTGCAGCCCGAGCTTCACACGCTGCATCGGGTCGAGCACGGGCAACCGCTCGCCGAGTTGCGCGAGCCGCCGCGTCAGGTCCTGACGTACCTCGCCCGGCTGCAGCCGCCCCGCCACCAGCGACAGCGGACGTTGCCCGGCCGCCTGCTGCACGCGCTCCGCGATCCGCCGGCGCGTGCCGCCGCCGGGCGTCGCGAGCGCCGCGGCGACGCACGCGAGCAGCAGCAACAGTTCGAGGCCGCGGGCGGCCAGCATCGACATCGTCATCGCGCGGTATCCAGTTTCGAGATCTTGTGAATCGTCAGCAGTCCGATCGTCAGCAGCACCGCGGCGATCGTCAGCATCACGCGTCCGGCATGCGTGTCGAACAGCAGCATCACGTACGCGCGGTTCACGAGGAACAGCGCGCCGATCATCACGAACGGCACCGCCGAAATGATCTTCGTCGTGATCCGCCCCTCGGCGGTCAACGCGCGTGTCTTCAGGCGGATGTCGCGGCGCGTGCGGATGATGCTCGACAGCTCGTCGAGCGTCTCGCCGAGGCTGCCGCCGGTCTCGCGCTGCAGCAGCAGGTAGACGGTGAAGAACGAGAAATCCGCGATCATCAGCCGGTCTGCCGCGTGCGTCAGCACGTCCTTAAGATCCGCGCCGACGCGCAGGCTGTCGCCCATCGAGCGAAAGGTCGAGCGCACCGGCTCCGCCGCGCTGTCGCCCACCGTGCTGATCGCCTGCGTGACCGGAATGCCCGCGCGCACCGCCCGCACGATCAGGTCGATCGCGTCCGGGAACGCTTCGAGAAAACGCAGCCGGAACCGCTCGACCAGCGCGCGATAGCTGGCGCGCATCGCCACCAGCGGCAGCCCGACGTAGATCAGCGGATGGAGTGCGTGCGGCAACGCGACGAGTTGCACCACCACGATCGCGGCAATCGCGCCGGCGATCGTGCCGGCGACGACGATCCGCATCCCGCGTTCGCCGCCAACCGCCCGCACGCGCGTCACGTAGCGCTGCAGCCACGCGCGCGCGCGGCTTTGCCGCCGCGGCAGGTTGAACAGCGCGATGCCGGGTGCCGCGGCCGCACCGGCTTCCCGACCCGCCAGCGACGGCGCAAGGTGCCGCATCCGCTCGCGAATGCGCTGCTCCGGCGTGTGGCGCGCACGGTCCAGCCACGCGGACAGCGCGAGGCCCGCCGCGAGGATCACGACGAATGCGCCGAGCGCGAGCAGGTCCGCGGTGCTCATTGCCGGAAGACCTCGGTGAGCGCGTCCTCGACGCCGTAGTACGCGGCGCGCGGCGCGAACGCCGGCCGCAGCGACGACGCCTCGAACACGCCTTTCACCACGTCCCGCGTCGTGTCGCCTTCCTGGCGGAACGCGAACAGGTCCTGCGTGATCACCACCTCGCCTTCCATTCCGACGATCTCGGTGATCCGGGTCACGCGGCGCACGCCGTCGCGCATCCGCTCGACCTGCACGAACAGGTGCACGGCGCTCGCGATCTGGCGGCGGATCGACAGCAGCTGCAGGTTCGCGTTCGCCATCATCACCATGCTTTCGAGCCGGCTGATCGCGTCGCGCGGCGAGTTCGCATGGATCGTCGTCATCGAGCCGTCGTGCCCGGTATTCATCGCCTGCAGCACGTCGAACGCTTCCGCGCCGCGGATTTCGCCGAGGATGATGCGGTCGGGCCGCATCCGCAGCGCGTTGCGCACGAGGTCGCGCTGCGAGATCCCGCCGAGCCCTTCCGTATTCTCCGGCCGCGTCTCGAGACTGACGACGTGCGGCTGCAGCAGTTGCAGCTCGGCCGCATCCTCGATCGTCACGATCCGTTCGTGCTCCTCGATGTGTTGCGACAGCGCGTTGAGCAGCGTCGTCTTGCCCGAACCGGTGCCGCCGGAGATCACGATGTTCAGCCGGCACGCGCACGCGATCTTCAGCACCTGCAGCATCCCGTGCGAGATGTTGCCCTGATGCGCCATCCGCGCGAGCGTGATGTCGCGCTTCGCGAACTTGCGGATCGAGATCGACGCGCCGCGCATCGCGATCGGCGGCAGGACCACGTTCACGCGGCTACCGTCGGCAAGCCGCGCGTCGACCATCGGGCTGCTCTCGTCGACGCGGCGCCCGACCGCCGCCGCGATCCGCTGCGCGACGCTCGTCACGTGCGCGTTGTCGCGAAACTTCAGCGGCGTGAGTTCGAGCCGGCCCGCGCGCTCGACGTACACTTGGTCGGGGCCGTTCACGAGGATGTCGGAGACGGTGTCGTCGGCGAGCAGCGGCTCGATCGGCCCGACGCCGAACATGTCGTTCAGGATCGCGTCGACGATCAGCACCTGCTCGCCCGCCGTGATCTTCAGGCGCTCGCGCTCGACCGTGTGCGCGGCCACCTGCTCGATGCCCGCGCGCACTTCGTCGCGCGTCTTCATCAGCGCCGCCGACATGTTCATCGACGAGAACACCGCGGTGCGAATCGCGTCGAACTTGCCGGAACGAATCAGCGCCTCGTGGGTATCGGCCACCGCAAGCCCGCGCGCGGATGCGGGCGCCTGGCTCGCTGCCGGGCCCGGCACCGGTGCGCCTTCGGGCGGCGCGGCGGGAGAAGCCGCCGGCCCGGGCTCAGGCGTCGGCCGTTTGCGGGTACCGAACGTCACGATCCTTTCCTCCATTTCACGAAGCGCGCGTACCACGGCTGCGCGACGGCCGTCGATTCGCCGGTGATGCCGTTCGCGAGCAGCCGGATCTCGTCCAGGAAGCCGCGGCGTTTCGTGCCTTCGATCGGCTCGCCGAGGTTCTCGGCGACCGCGAGCGTCTGCGGCTCGTGCGGCAGCTCGCGCAGCCGCACGCCGCCGAATGCGTCCTCGAAGTCGGCCGGCGCGACGCGCCCCTTGACCGGCTCGAGCGGGTTGTTCAGCATCATCGACAGCAGCCGCTCGCCGGGCAGCTCCCTCACGAAGCGCGCAAGCCGGGCGGCTTCGTACGCGGCATGCACCGAGCGGTCGGCGACGATATAGACGAGATCGGACACCGTCAGCGCATCCTCGAACAGTTTGCCGGCGCGGTTGCCCACGTCGAACAGCACGTAATGGAAGCGGTCCTTCAGCATCTCGACGAGCGACGCGATCGCATCGTCGCGCAGCGGCGCGTCGTCGCCGTACGCCAGTTCGGCCGACAGCACGTGCAGGCGGTCGCCCTTCGTGACGAACATGCGGTCGAACAACGCGTCGTCGGGACGCTGTTCCATGTTCAGCAGTTCGATCAGTCCGTTGTTGCTCGACAGCCCGAGCCGCGAGTTCGCGCCGCCGCCGTGCAGGTTCAGGTCGACGTATGCCACGCGGCGGCGCTTCTCGCCCGCCAGGCAGCGCGCGAGACTCACCGCGACCGTCGTCGTGCCGACGCCGCCGCGCGCGCCGACGAAGCTGACGATCTTGCCGGTACGCACCTGCACGACCGATTCCGTCGCGGTCAACGCGCGCCGCATCAACTCGACGGTCAGCGGCTTCACGATGTAGTCCTGCACACCGATGCCGAGCAGGTTGCGGAACAGCCCGACGTCGTTCTGCGTGCCGATCGCGACCACCCTCACGGACGGATCGCACACGTCGGCGAGCCGCATCAGGTCGGACACCGGCAGCACCGAATCCGACACGTCGACGATCAGCTGGCGCGGCGAGCGCTCGTGCTGCTGCAGCAGCCGGATCGCGTCGTCGCAATTGCCCGGCTGCACGTGGGCGCGCGTGATCGACAGGTCCTGGGCGACGCGGCGGATCACGTCTTCGCTGCCGGCATCGGACACGACCGCGATGAGATCCGCCGCACCGGCTGCGGCGGCGCGCTTGGCATTCTGGCGATCGAGGACGTTCATGGGCGGCATCGCGATGGGCATCGGGAGCGGGTCAGTGGCCGGGCGAGCCGGTCGTCGTCAGCGTCTTGTCCGGAGCCGGCTGCTTCACGCGATCCTCGACGTAGCGGCGCACCGCGTCGGCGGCGACTTGCGCATCGGCGCCGCCGTACGGCACGGGCGCGACCAGGTCTTCCGGCCGCGCGAGCATCGTCGCGAGATTCGTGTAGGTCGCGCAGCCGAACGGCACGCCGGGCCGCCCGAACCCCGCATCGACGAGATGCGACGGCTGCATCAGCTTCGCGCAGTCGGGCGGCACCGCGTGCACGCCGTCGAAGCCGATCGCGCGCGCATCGGGCAGGTTGAGCGGCGGCGGCGCCGAGAAGCAGCCCGCAAGCACCAGTGGCGGCAAGGCGGCGACGATGGTTCGAACTCGCATGCGCGCTCCTCCGGTCAGTACACGAAGCCCGCGGCGCCGACGAGGCGCGGCGTATCGCCCGTCAGCAGGTCGAGCCCGAGATTGCGCTGGATCGCGAACTCGAGATCGCTGCTCGGCCGCGCGACGGTGTCGAGCGCCTGCTCGAGCTGGCCGGGGCCGGTCGGCTGCACGATGTACGGCGTCACGATCACGACGACCTCGGTCTTGTTGTCCTGGAAGTTCTTCGACGAAAACAGCCGGCCGATGATCGGCAGCCGGCCGAGCCCCGGCACCTGCGCCACGGTATCCGCCGTCTGGCTCTGCAGCAACCCGCCGATCGCGAAGCTCTGCCCGCTCGACAGCTCGACCGTCGTCTCGACGCGCCGCACCGAGAGCCCCGGCACCCTGACGCTGCCGGTCGTCACGCTGTTGTTCGAATCGACCTCGCTCACCTCCGGGCGCACCTTCAGGCTGATCCGGTTGTCGGCGAGCACGGTCGGCGTGAAGTCGAGCGACACGCCGAACGGCTTGAACTCGACCGTGATCGCGCCGGTGTTGCCGGCCTGCGCGACCGGAATCGGAATTTCGCCGCCCGCGAGAAAGCTCGCGGTCTGCCCGGACATCGCGGTGAGGTTCGGCTCCGCGAGCATCGTGATCAGGCCTTCCTGATCGAGCGCGTCGAGCACGACGTCGATCGACCAGCGCCCCGCGCGGAAGCCGCCGAGCACCGAATACGCACCGGTCGGCGACAGGTTGAACACCTTGGTCGTCGGATCGAACAGCGTGCGGCCGCTGAGCAAGCCGCCGAAGAAGTTGCCGGCCGAGCCGAGCGAGCTCCAGTTGATGCCGAGCTGCTGCGTGACGTTGCGGCTCACCTCGGTCACGCGCACGCGCAGGTTCACCTGGATCGGGCGCGACAGCGTGAGCCGGTTGACGATCTTTTCCTTGTCGTTGACGTAAGGCGCGAGCGACTGCATCACGGCGTCCGCGTCGGCCGCGCTCGGCACCTTGCCCGACACCATCAGCGAGCCCGGCGCGCCGGACACCGACAGCTTCAATTGCGGAAAGCGGCTGTCGAGCACCGCCTGCAGCGACGCGGTGTCGACCTGCACGATCACCGTGCGGCGCAGGATCGGCCGATGGTTCGCGCCGAGCGCGATCAGCGTGGTGGTGCCGGCCTTCTTGCCGAACACGAACACGGTGCGCGGCGACGGCACCTGGATGTCCGCGATGCTCGGGTCCGCGACGAACATCGCGGTCGCGGGTTCGGCCAGCGACAGCATCTCGCCCTTGCCGGTCGCGATCGACAACGCCGCGCCGGCCTCCGCCGCGCTCGCGCGCTGCGCGAGCGCGACGCCCGGCGCGACGATGCAGGCCAGGCACCAGAAAGCCATCCAACGAACCATGCGCACCATGCGTGTTCCCGTCAAATGCCGGCCGCCGGGCGGCCGGCCCGAATCGTCACTGCTCACTGCGGCGCCGCGATCCGTGGCACCTGCGCCGTCGCATCCGCGGCGACATTGCCGCCCGGGGGTGCCGCGGGCGCCGCCGGTGCAACCAGCGTGCCCATCCAACCGGACGGCAGCGGCGGCAAGCCCGGCGTGCCGGTGCCGGTGCCGCGCGACCCGTCGTCGACCGACGAGCCGCGATAGATCACGACCGTATTGCCCTGCGGCGCCGGCCGCGTGTCGGCGTCCGTTCTCGCCGGCTGCGCACGGCGCGCCGCGCGCGACACGTCGCCGGCCCACACCGGCGGCGTATCGGGCTCCGCTTCGTCGCCGCCCGCTGCCTGCCGGCGATCGCTCGTCGCGAAGCTGCGCAGCGACAGCGACAGCGAGCCGAGGCGCGTCGCGACCAGCACGACCTGCGCGGTGCGCGGCGCGACCTCGAGCGTGACCGTGCGCGCGCGGGCCGGCACGTCCGGCGCACTCGCAGGCGTCTTCGCACGCTGGAATTCCGAGCCGACCGCGAGCACGCGCGCGCGCCGCACGACCGTCTCCGCTTCGAACGTGCCGGGCGACGTCGCGGAACCGCCGATCTCCTGCGTGAGCACCACGTCGACGAAGTCGCCCGGCTGGATCAGCCCCGCGTTGCCCGACACGTCGTCGACCGGCACCGAGATCGCGCGCATGCCGGGCTGCAGCGCGGCCGCGAGAAAATCCGGCGCGGCGCCCGGAATCACGTTGTCCGCACGGATCGGCGCGCCGGCGTCGACGCGATTGCGCAGCAGCGCGCCTTTCAGGTCCGCGCCCGGTTGCGACTCGACGAACGCACCGGCCGGCACCTGCGTGCGCGGCATGCGCTTCCACGCGAGATCGTTGTCGCGCAGCAGCAGCCCTTCGGGCAGGTCCGCCGCCGCGACGCGCACGCGCACCTCGGCCGCTTCGCCGGGCACCGGCGGCGTCGACGCGGCGACATACAGTTGGCGCAGGATGAACGCGCCGATCGCGGCAGCGATGATCAGCACGGTCATTCTCAGGGGTTTGGGCATGGCGGCGTGCGTCCCCGGTCTAGGCAAGCGAAACCGCGTGAGGGAACGGCGCCCAGACGGCCAGCGCCCCGCCGAGCGCGAGCGCGATCCCGTACGGCACACCGCGCGTCGCGATCGTACGCGCCGGCGCGGCGCGACGCTGCCATGCGACGGCCGCGAGCGCGGCGACGCCGCACGCGGCGCCGCTCGCACCGACGATCGTCAACACCGGGAACGCGAGCGCCGGGCCGGCCCACAGGAATACCGCCGCCGCGAGCTTCACGTCGCCGCCGGCGATCCAGCCCGCGTGACGCAGGCCGGCGAACAGCAGCAGCATCGCCGCGGCGGTCGCCACGTGACCGGCGACGTGCGCGAGCCCTTCGCGCGCGAGTGCCGCCGCAACGAAATACAGCATCGCGAACGCCAGCACCGCGCGATTGGAGAGGTGCCGCGCGCGCACATCCTGCGTCGCGAGCGACACCAGCACGAGCGTCGCCGCCGACTGTACGAGAAAGAGCATCGGAGAGCCGTCCGTCGGCGCGCCCCGGCTGGATACGTCGTACCGCTGCGGATCCGTGTGTTCGTCGGCGGCGCGCGGGTTCAGGAGATCAGATCAGCGCAGTGACCTTGTTGATCAGCGCGGTGAACACGGCCGGCAAGCCGCCGGATGTACTGCTGAGGATCACCCCGACCGCCGCCAGTGCGACCACGACGATGCCGGCCAGAACCGCGTACTCGAGCGAGCTGACGCCGCGTTCATCGCGCAGCAAGGTCTTGACGTATTGCAGCATGACAACCTCCGTGTGACGGGGTCGGTGATCGACCGTTGAGTGAAAAGAAGCGGCGCTGCTTCGGTGGCACGCACGGCGTTTTCGCCCATTCACGACTCATGCGGCAGCCCTGTCGTCGGGCCATGCGCATCCCCCGGAATCCATTCGATCGCTGCAACGCGCGGTGGTCGGCAATGGAATCCGCCGCTACTCCGCGCGCTTGTTGCATAGCTGCATTGGCACAATGCAATTCACACTGATTCGTCTAGGGTATAGACAATTTTTTTGGCGATTTCAAATTATTTAGCGTCAGAGTGTATTTATGGGCGGTGCACTTCAGCGATGAAATTCGCGCATGCTATTTGCCGCTTTTCAGCATGATGCAACAAGCCCGGCGTGGCGTGCAGTAAGAATGTTAATACCGGGATGCATCGTTGCCGACGCCGTTGCAATTCGATGATTTTTATTCAGTTTTCCGATATGCCGCGTGATTTTCCTGTTCGAACCTGAAACGGACTCGCGCGTGCGTTTCCCGGCATCTTTTTCGTGCGCGCCGACATGATCCGGAAAATTTTGCGCACCCGATCGCATTGCCCGATCCGGATTGGCGCCGCTGTCACCGACGCTCGATTCGCCGCCGATCGGCGTGCGCGATCCGCACGCCGCGCTCGCCCGCCTCGCCATTTCCAATCGGCGCCATGCATGATTTGCCAACCCGAAACGCGGCGATAAGCATAGTTCAAATCGTTGCTTGTCCCGCGCCCGAGGCGTCCTCCAGAATGGTTCGACACCCGCCGGCCCGATTTCGAGTCCTCACCATCCAACGCACCATGATCGACCGATTCCCGTCTCCACTGCGCCTGCTGCGATCGCTGCTGATCGCGTCCCTCGTTGCGTTGCCCGCTGCCGCCGCGCACGCCGACAAGCCCGCCACGATCCGCATCGGCGTCGCCCAGCAGGGCACCGGCGATCCGCCAACCTTCGGCGGGTCGAGCGCGGCCACCGCGCAGTTGCAGCAACTCGTCGAAAAGGAATTCGCGGCCGACGGCATCAAGGTGCAGTGGCTGTTCTTCAAGGGCGCGGGCCCGGCCGTCAACGAGGCGATCGCCAACAAGGCGCTCGACTTCGCCTACCAGGGCGACCTGCCGGCCGTGCTCGCGCGCTCGAACGGCATCAGGACGCGCCTGCTGCTCGCCGCGAGCGTGCGCTCGGGCGTCAAGATCGCGGTGCCGCCCGACTCCGGTATCCGCTCGATCACCGACCTGAAGGACCGCCGCGTGTCGATCTTCCGCGGCACGAACCTGCAGCTCGTCGCCGACAACGCGCTCGCGAAGAACGGCCTCGGCGAACGCGACCTGCGCGTGATCAACCTCGACTCCGCGAGTTCGCTCGCCGCGCTCGCGTCGAAGGGCATCGACGCGTCGGTGGGCGACTATCAGTTGTACAAACTGCGCGACGCGGGCCTCGCGAAAATCATCTACGAATCGCAGAACGACGGCCCGCAATACACGCGGCAGACCCACCTGCTCGTGCTCGACGACTTCGAGCACGCGCATCCGGACATCGTGCAACGCGTCGTCAACGCGCTGGTCAAGGGTGCGCAATGGTCGTCCGACGAAGCGAACCGCGATGCGCTGTTCAGGCTGTGGGAAAAAAGCGGCGTGCCGTATGCGTCGTGGCAGGCCGACTACGCGAACCAGCGCCTGAAGGACCGCCTGTCGCCGCTGATCGATCCGTTCCTCGTCGCGCGCTACAAGGCCGTCGCCCAGGACGCGCTGAAGCTGAAACTGATCCGCCAGCCGGTCGACGTCGACGGCTGGTTCGAGCCGAAGTATCTCGACAACGCGTTGCGCGCGCAGCACCTCGAGCACTACTGGCCGCGCTACGACGCGGCCGGCAAGCCCCTCTCCTGACCCGGACCCGCCCCGATGAGCGACACCGCGATCCCGATTCCGTCGTCCGACCCGCACGCGCGCGCCGTGCCGTCCCGCGCGGCGGCCGCGAAGCGCGTGGCGTGGCTGCTCGCGCCGTGGGCGCTGCCCGCGCTGCTGTTCGTGTTGTGGACCGTCGGTAGCGCGCACGGCTGGATCGCACCGCAGATCCTGCCGCCGCCCGCACACGTCGCCGACTCGCTCGCCGAGCTCGCGGCCAGCGGCGATCTCGCGCGCCACACGCTGATCAGCCTGCAGCGCGTGCTGGTCGGCTTCGCGGCCGGCACGCTGCTCGGTTTCGCGACCGGCGCGGCGCTCGGCCTGTCGCGCACGCTCGAAGCCTACGTGCTGCCCGGCTTCAATGCGCTCGTGCAGATTCCCGTGCTCGGCTGGCTGCCGTTCCTGCTGCTGCTCGTCGGCGTCGGCGAGCCGCTGAAGTACCTGCTGATCGCGCATGCGGCGCTCGTCCCCGTGACGATGAGCACGCTGCAGGGGTTCCGCCAGGCGCCGCCCGCGCTCGATGAAGCCGCACGCGTGTTCGGCTATACGCGCCGCCAGCGCATCGTCCACGTCGTGCTGCCGGCCGCGATTCCGACGCTCGCGACCGGCGTGCGGCTCGCATTCACGAAATCGTGGCTCGCGCTCGTCGTCGTCGAACTCGTCGCGTCGTCGGAAGGGCTCGGCTACCTGATCGTGTACGGGCGCCAGCTGTTCCAGCTCGATCTCGTGACGGCGGCGGTGATCGTGGTCGGCGCGGTCGGCCTCGCGATCAACCGGCTGCTCGACGCGCTCGAAGCACGGCTGCGCCGCGGCGTGCCGTCCGCATTCCGCGGTTGAACCCGATTCAAGGATTCTCCTCCCATGCCGCTTGACGCCACGTCCGCATCGGACGCCCCACCGCCCGCCGTCAGGATCGCCCGTCGCTTTCCCGTGCCCGATTGGCGCGGTTTCGTCCTGCCGCTCGCCACGCTCGCGCTCTGGTGGGCCGTGTCGTCCGCGCACCTCGTCAAGAGCGGGCTGCTGGTCGGCCCGGCCGACGTGCTGCACACCGCGTGGACTCAAACGACCAGCGGCGCGCTCGCGCGTGCGTTGTCGGCATCGCTCGCGCGCGAAGCGTGCGGCTTCGCGATCGGCGCGACCGGCGGCCTGCTGCTCGGCACCGCGCTCGGGCTGTCGCGCGTCGCCGCGCGCATGGTCGGCCCGAGCTTCGACACGTTCAAGCAGATCTCGCTGTTCGCGTGGATTCCGCTGATTTCCGTCTGGTTCGGCCTCGGCGACGTCGCCAAGGTGGTGTTCCTGTCGCTCGCCGCGCTGCTGCCGGTCGCCGCGCATACGTGCGACGGCATTCATGCGGTGCCGCGCACGTACGTCGACGTGGCCCGCGCGCTGCGTTATTCGCGGCTTCAGCTGGTGCGCCACGTGATCCTGCCCGCCGCGCTGCCGTCGATCTTCACCGGGCTGTATCTCGGCCTCATCTACTCGTGGCTCGCGACGCTCGGCGCCGAGTACCTGCTCGTCGCGGGCGCCGGGATCGGCAACACGCTGATCGACGGCAGCGAGCAGTTCCGGATGGATCTCGTGCTGTTCGGGATCATCGTCGTCGGCGTGACCGGCTGGGCGCTGAACGCGGTCGCGCGTGCGATCGAGCGCAAGGTGCTGGCACGGCGCGGCGAGCTGCGCCGCTGATCGCCCTCTTCCTTCCCGTTGCTTCCCTTTCCGCCATGACGACTCTCGCTTCCGATTCGCTCGATATCCTCCACGTGAGCAAACGCTATGCGCAACGCGGCGCGTCGCTCGCCGTGCTCGACGACGTGTCGCTGCACGTGCGTGCCGGCGAGTTCGTCACGATCGTCGGCGCGAGCGGCTGCGGCAAGTCGACTTTGCTGCGCCTGATCGCCGGGCTCGATACCGACTACGCGGGCGAAATCCGCGCCGGCGACGAAACGGTGCGCGACACGTCGCTGCAGCGCGGGATCGTGTTCCAGGATCACCGGCTGTTCCCGTGGCTGACGGTTGCGCAGAACATCGAGGCCGCACTGCGCAATGCGCCGCTCGACGCGCCGGCCAGGCGGCGCGCGGTAGCCGAGCACATCGCGCTCGTCGGGCTGAACGGCTTCGAGCACGCGTACCCGAACCAGCTGTCGGGCGGCATGGCGCAACGCGTCGCGATCGCGCGCGGCCTCGTGAATCGCCCGCGCGTGCTGCTGCTCGACGAACCGTTCGGCGCACTCGATGCACAGACGCGCGCGCGGATGCAGAACGAACTGCTGCGCATCTGGGAACAGGAACGCATCACGATGGTGCTGGTCACGCACGACGTCGACGAAGCCGTGTATCTCGGCGATCGCGTCGTCACGATGGCGCCGCGTCCGGGGCGCATCGAGCGCATCCTCGACGTCGCGTTGCCGCGCCCGCGCCGGCGCGACTCGCCGGAATTCGCGCGGCTGCGCGACGCGGTGCTCGCCGATTTCGACGATCTCGAACCGCCCGGCAACGGCGGCAGCGGCAGCCGGGCAAACCGTGACGAGGCGCTCGATGCGCACCGGATCGGCGCATGGCGGCTCGCGTGGTGATGCGCTCACGCGCTCACGCGGCCGGCCCGATGCCGCGCCCGAAACGCTCAGCACGCCGACACATATCGATCATCACGGCGCGCACTAAGGTTGTGACGATTCATCGGTTCCGGTTCCGCGCGGTCCCTGCTTGAATGGAGACTCGATCGACCCGACCCAGGAGACTCCCGATGTCCGAAGTCCAGCACGCCGCTCACCCGTCATCGCATGCTTCGCACGCCGCCGCGCCGCGCACGGCCGCCGTCCCGCTTCAGCTTCGCCAGGTCGCCGGCCGGATCGGCGCCGAAATCGCCGGTGTCCGGCTGTCGGGCACGCTCGACGACGCGACGTTCGACGCGATCCAGGCCGCGCTGCTGCGCCACAAGGTGCTGTTCTTCCGCAACCAGGGCCATCTCGACGACACCGCGCAGGAAGCCTTCGCGCGCCGCTTCGGCGAGACGGTCGCCCACCCGACCGTGCCCTCCGTCGACGGCAGCGCGCACCTGCTCGAACTCGATTCCGCGCACGGCGCGCGCGCCAATTCGTGGCACACCGACGTGACGTTCGTCGACGCATACCCGAAGGTGTCGATCCTGCGCGCGGTCGTGATTCCGCCGTTCGGCGGCGACACCGTGTGGGCCAACACGGCGGCCGCATACACGCATCTTCCCGAGTCGCTGCGCGCGCTCGCCGACACGCTGTGGGCGGTGCACACGAACGCGTACGACTACGCGTCGACGCACGTGCATGCCGACGACACGCAACTGAAGCGCTACCGCGAAGTGTTCACGTCGACCGTCTACGAAACCGAACATCCGGTCGTGCGCGTGCATCCGGAGACCGGCGAGCGCACGCTCGTGCTCGGACACTTCGTGCAGAAGATCAAGGGGCTGTCGTCGCAGGATTCCGCCCATCTGCTGCAGGTGCTGCACGAACACGTGACGCGCCTCGAGAACACCGTGCGCTGGAACTGGCAGCAAGGCGACGTCGCGATCTGGGACAACCGCGCGACGCAGCACTACGCGATCAACGACTACGGCGATGCACGCCGCGTCGTGCGTCGCGCGACCGTTCACGGCGACGTGCCGGTCGGCATCGACGGCCGCCGCAGCGTCGTGCTGAAGGGGCCCGGCGCGACGCTGCAATGACGTTCCCCGCACGGTGGCGGCTTCGGTCGCCACCGTGCCGGCGCCACCCTGCATTCCCGCCTTCCCGACCGGAGGATCCGACCATGACCTTCCCGCCACCGGGCCGACGCTTGCATGCGCAACGATGTCGCCGTCCGTCCGCCCCGTTCACTTCCGCCAGGAGCGTCGCATGAGCGCCCTACCCGTACCCGGCGCCGAGCCGGTCGACGTGATCCCGCTGTCCGCCCACATCGGCGCGGAGATCCGCGGCATCGACCTCACCCAGCCGCTGACCACGCCGCAGATCGCCGCGATTCGCGCCGCGCTGCTGAAATGGCGCGTGATCTTCTTCCGTGAGCAGTTCCTCACGCACGAGCAGCACGTCGCGTTCTCCGCGCAGTTCGGCGAGCCGACCGTCGGCCACCCGGTGTTCGGCCACGTCGACGGTCATCCGGCCGTCTATTCGATCGCGAAGCATCGCAAGGCGACGCGCTTCGAAGGCGAGCCGGTACGCCGGCCGTGGACGGGCTGGCACACCGACGTGACGGCCGCCGTCAATCCGCCGTGGGCGTCGATCCTGCGCGGCGTGACGATTCCGCCGTACGGCGGCGACACGCACTGGACCAACCTCGTGCGCGCCTATGAAACGCTGTCCGCACCGCTGCGCGGCTTCGTCGACGGCTTGCGCGGCATCCATCGCTTCACGCCGCCGCCCGGTGCACGCGCGACCGGCGCATTCGACGAAGCCGTCGAGCGCCGCCCGCTCGTGACCGAGCATCCGCTGGTGCGCGTGCATCCGGAGACCGGCGAACGCGCGCTGTACGTGAGCCCGAGTTTCCTGAAGTCGATCGTCGGGCTCACGCCGCGCGAGAGCCAGGCCCTGCTCGAACTGCTGTGGGAACACGTGACGCGGCCGGAATTCACGATCCGCTTCAAGTGGGAGCCGCGCAGCATCGCGTTCTGGGACAACCGCGCGACCGCGCATCTCGCGCCGGTCGACATCTTCGATCTCGACTTCGATCGCCAGCTCTACCGCACGACGCTCATCGGCGACGTGCCGGTCGGCCCCGACGGCCGGGCGTCCGTCGCGCTCGAAGGCTCGCCGGTCGAGGCAGCGGCCGCGGTCGCGCTGAACTGAACGCCGTGTCGACAGCCGGCGCATCCGCGCCGGCTTCCTGCCTCAATCCAGCCACACGCCGTCGAACCGGTGCCCGCCGAGCGGCGAGAACGTCAGCCCGTGCACGCGCTTCGAGATCGGCAGCGACACGATCGACGTCGCGATCGGCGTGAACGGCACCTGATCCTTGAAGACGACCTGTGCCTGCTCGTAGAGCGACGTGCGTTTCGCGACGTCCGAGTTCGTGCGCGCCGCGCTGACGAGCCGCTCGAAATCCGCGTTGCACCACTTCGCGAGATTGCTGCCGTGCACCGCCTCGCAGCCGAGCAGCGTGCCGAGCCAGTTGTCGGGGTCGCCGTTGTCGCCCGACCAGCCGTACAGGATCGCGTCGTGCTGCCCGTCGCGTTTCGCGCGGCGATTGTATTCGCCCCACTCGTAGCTGACGATCTTCGCGCGCACGCCGATCTTCGCCCAGTCCTGCTGGATCAGCTGCGCCATCAGCTGTGCGTTCGGGTTGTACGGGCGCTGCACCGGCATCGCCCACAGCGTGAGGTCGAAGCCGTTCGGGAATCCCGCCTGCGCGAGCAGCGCCTTCGCGGCGGCCGGATCGCGCGGCGCATCCTTCAGGCGCGGGTTGTACGACCATTGCGCGGGCGGCATCGGGTTCGTCGCGATCGTCGCGTCGCCGTTGAACACGGTCTTGATGATCGCCGTCTTGTCGATCGCAATGTCGAGCGCGCGCCGCACGTCGACGCGATCGAGCGGCGGATGCTGCGTGTTGTACGCGACGAAGCCGACGTTGAAGCCCGTCCCCGAAAACAGCGTCAGCTTCGGATCCCGCCGCACCGTTTCGAGATCGGCCGGCCGCGGGAACACCGACACCTGGCACTCGCCGGCCGTGAGCTTCTGCAGGCGCGCGGCCGGATCGGGCGTGATCGCGAACACGAGATGCGCGAGCTTCACGTCGTCCGGCTTCCAGTAGTCGGGATTCGCGTCGTAGCGGATCACGGCGTCCTTCTGGTACGCGCGCAGCTGGAACGGTCCCGTGCCGACCGGGAGCTGGTTGATGTCGGCTTCGCGATGGCGCGCCGTCAACTGCGACGCATATTCGGCCGACAGGATCGACGCGAACGCCATCGCGAGATTGCGCACGAACACGACGTCGGGCTGCTTCAGCACGAAGCGCACCGTATCGTCGTCGAGCTTTTCGATGCGCTCGATGTTGCGGTCGAACCCGAGATCGCTGAAGTACGGGAAACTGACCGGGTAGGCCTTGCGGAACGGATCGTCGGGATCGAGCATCCGGCGGAACGTGAACACGACGTCGTCCGCCTGGAACGGACGCGTCGGCGTGAACCACGCGGTCGTCTGGAACTTCACGCCGCGCCGCAGGTGGAACGTGTAGACGCGCTGGTCGGACGACACGTCCCAGCTCGTCGCGAGCGACGGCACGAGATCGAGCGTGCCGCGCTTGAACTGCACGAGCCCGTTGTAGACCGTGTACGTGCTCGCGTCGAAATCGGTGCTGGTCGTGTGCTGGCCCGGATCGAAGCCGGCCGGGCTGCCTTCGGTGCAGTACACGAGCGTCTTGCCGGCCGGCGCCGCGAACGCATGCGTGACCGTGCCGGCGAGCAGCAGCGATGCGGCCACGCCGCGCAGCACTGCAACGGCAACGGAGGTGTGCCGCGCACGATGCGCGGCCGATGAAACGAATGGAATCTTCATGGTGGCGGTCAGGGAAGGACTGTCATGCGAATGACGACCGCCGATCTTCGCGCGCCGCCCGCCGATCGCTTACCAATTAATTCCGCGTTGCTTATCGCCGCGGATGCATCCCGCTGCCGCCGCATGGAAACGTCCGCGCGAGCACCGCGGACATGCGTGCGAATGCCGCTGCAGCGGCCCGCCCCACGTCGTGCATCGACGCCGTTCGCGACGCGTCCTTCCGGCCCCCTGCAGGTTCTCCGGAATGGGCGCATCGTATCGGTTGGTCAACGCCGGCAGCGGTGCGCGGGGATACGCCCGGCGCACGCGTTCCGGCGCGGCGTGCCTGCCGGCGCGCCGCCCCTTCCTGGAGGACCCACGATGTCGCTCAACCCCGCTACGCCCTCTCGTCCCGTGAAGTCGCCGGGCCCCGATCATCCGATCACGATCGAACCGCACCCGTCGCGCGTCGTGGTCAAGGTGGCCGGCAAGATCGTCGCCGATACGCGCCGTGCGCTCGCGCTGCGCGAAGCCAGCTATCCGGCCGTGCTGTACGTTCCGCGCGAGGATGCCGACATGGCGCTGCTGCAACGCACCGACCATGCGACGTACTGCCCGTACAAGGGCGATTGCGCGTACTACTCGATTCCCGCCGGCGGCGCACGCTCGACCAACGCGGTGTGGACGTACGAGCATCCGAACCCGGCCGTCGAATCGATCCGCGCGCACCTCGCGTTCTATCCGGATCGCGTCGACGCGATCGAGGAAAGCCCGCTCGGCACCGATTGAGTGCGGCGCCGCGCCGGCGTTCACGTATTGTCCGCCCGCTGATTTGCATATGCGGATTCGTTGGTTGGCCGCCGGCCCGCGCGGCCGTATCGTCGTCCATCCGGCGCGGGCGCGGCCGGCCGCGCGCATCGACCGCATCCGGCTGCGTCCCGTGCCGGTCGCGCCGACAGCCCGCGCGACCCGTGAACCCGCCAGCAGGACGCCTCGATGAACGACCTACCGCACGCAGATCTTGAAACGACCCCGGCAAACCCGCGCCGCCGCCAGTGGCTGCACGGCGCGGCCGCCGGATTGGCCGGGCTCGCGCTCGGCCCGCTCGCGGGCATGCCTGCACTGGCTCAGGGCAGCGACAAGCGGCTGCGCATCGGTTTCCAGAAATACGGCAACTTCGTCATACTCAAGGCGCGCGGCACGCTCGAGAAGCGGCTCGCAAGCCAGGGCGTGGCGGTCCAGTGGCTCGAATTCCCGGCCGGTCCGCAATTGCTCGAGGGGCTGAACGCCGGCGCGATCGACGTCGGCACGGTCGGCGAAACGCCGCCGATCTTCGCGCAGGCCGCGGGCGTCGATTTCGTCTATATCGGCAACGAACCGCCCGCGCCGCACGGCGAGGCGATCGTCGTGCTGCCCGATTCGCCGATCCGCACCGTCGCGCAGCTGCGCGGCAAGAAGGTCGCGTTCAACAAGGGTTCGAACGTCCACTACCTGCTCGTGAAGGCGCTGGAGCATGCAGGCCTCACGTATGCCGACATCCAGCCTATCTACCTGACGCCCGCCGACGCGCGCGCCGCGTTCGTGCAGCGCAACGTCGACGCGTGGGTGATCTGGGATCCGTACCTGGCCGCGGCCGAACGGCAGCTCGGCGCACGCGTGATCGCGGACGGCGACGGGCTCGTGCGCAACACGCAGTACTACCTCGCCGCGCGCAAGTATGCGGCCGCGCAGCCGCAGGTGCTGCGCACGCTGCTCGAGGAAGTCGACGCGGTCGATCGCTGGGGGCGCGACCATGTTCCGGAAGTCGCCGCGCAACTGTCGCCGCTCGTCGGCCTCGATGCGCCGACGCTCGAAGTCGCGCTCAAGCGTGCCGGCTACGGCGTGCAGCCCGTCACCGATGCGACGCTGGCGTACCAGCAGGGCATCGCCGACGCGTTCAGCACGCTGAAGCTGATTCCCGGCAAGGTGACGGTCGCCAACGCGCGCTGACGCACCGCTGCCGCGACGCGTTACGGCGAACGCGTCGCGCCGATGCGCCGCCATTCGTCGTAATCGGTGACGAGCCCCGCGTCGTCGACCGCGATATCGGCTGCATACGTGCCGCTCTCGTAGCGGTACACGTGCTCCGCCGTGCGCGCATAGCGCTGCTCGCCTCGCACGATCTCGAACGACGGAAAACGCAGCCACGCGGTATGTATGACGGCCGATGCGCCGACCGCCAGCCCGAGACGCCGGATCGGCAGCGTATTGGTCGACGGACTAAAGCCGAGATCGATGTCGGTCGCGCCCGCGAGGGCCGGCGCTGCGTCGCCGTCGATCGTCCAGTGCCCCGCGTCGCATTCGATCGCGAGTGGCCGGGGCGGCGCTGCGCCGAGCCAGTATGTCACGCGCACCGAGCGCGTCAGCCAGTCGGCGCCGCATACGATCGCATAGTCGACGCGAAACGGCGTGCCGCCGATCGAGCCCGTCACTACTCCCGACAGGTCGATGCCCGCACGCGTCTCGGCGAGCCGGCACCATTCGGCCGCCTGCCAGGTCTGCGCGATCTGCCATGCGACGCAGCGCGTGCGCGCCGCTTCGTCCCGTTGTGTCATGTCGGCTCCCGTCGATCGCATGAGCCGGATTTTCGCTCACGGCGTCGATGATCTCACGGCCTTTGTCTGGCGCGTGCCTTGGTACCGATACCGAGTATCGGCTCGTCGCGCACCTTCGGTACCGGTCCTGCTTTGGTACCATCACCGCTCGGTATCACCCGAACCGGACAAGGGGCGTGATTTCATGGATTTGCTGGCGACGATGCGCATCTACGTCAGGGTCGTCGAGCGCGGCACGATGTCGGGCGCGGCACGGGATCTGGACATGGGCCAACCGGCCGTCAGCGAGCGCATCGAAAAGCTCGAAAAACGTCTCGGCACACGTCTACTGATGCGCAGTGCGCGTACGCTTACATGCACTGACGAAGGCCGCATTTTCTACGAACACAGCAAGGCGCTGCTCGAAGCGGCCGAAGCGTCGATCGCAGCGGTATCGAAAACGGAAAACACGCTCGGCGGCACGATCCGGCTCGCCGCGCCGCAATGCTTCGGCGAGGTCGTGATTCCGCAGGCGCTGATGCATATCCGCACCGCGTATCCGCAACTGCACATCGACCTGGTGCTGAACGACAACATCGTCGATCCGGTCACGGAAGGCGTCGACATCTCGATCCGCCTCGGCCAGCTCGACGACGGCGGATTCGTCGCGCATCCGCTCGGCCAGGTCGACCGCGTGCTCGTGGCCGCGCCCGCCTATCTCGACCGCCACGGCCCGATCGACACGAAGGCCGATCTGGCGAGCCACCCGTTCATCCGCGTCAAGGGCATCTTCGCGAACGAGCAGTTGCCGCTGCGGAGTGAAGACAAGACGCTCGAATACGCGCGGATCCAGACGGTGATGACGACGAGCCACTGGCGCCCGATGTTCGACACGATCCTGGCCGGCGGCGGCATCGGCGTCGTGCAGGCGCCGGCCTGCGCCCATGCGCTCGCGCACGGCAGGCTCGTCGAGATCCTGCCGCAATACACGATCCCCGCATTCGCGCTCAACGCGCTGGTCCAGGCGCAACGGCCGCTGCCGCCGCGCGTGCGGGTCGTCGTCGATCTGCTGAAGAAGGAGATTCCGGCGCTTTTGGACAGCAGCAAACCCTGAGCGCGCACACCCGCCCGAGCGGTACCGTCTGCTTTCCGGATAACTGAAGCCTCGCCTCGAAACCGTCCGTCGATTCGATCCGATTCGATCCGATTCGATTCCATGCGGCCACGCGTTTGCCGGCGCCGTCGCGTCGTTGCCCGTGCAGCCGCCACGCAGTCACGCGCGCCGCATCACCACGCCTGCCGATAGATCGCCAGCGCGTCGGCTTCCGTCACCTCGCGCGGATTGTTCACGAGCAGGCGCGTCTGCAGCATCGCGTCCGACGCCATCCTCGGCAGGTCGCCCTCGCCGATGCCGACCTCGCGCAGCGTGCGCGGAATGCCCGTCGCGACGATCAGGCGATCGATCTCGTCGATCAGCGCCTGCGTTCTCGCTTCGTCGCTCCCCGCGGCCGACGGCGCGACGATCGCCGCGAGTTCCGCATACAGCGGCGCGGCAGCCGGCGCATTGAAGCGCAGCACGTGCGGCAGCACGAGCGCGTTCGACAGCCCGTGCGGCACGTGGAACATGCCGCCGACCGGATAGGCCAGCGCATGCACGGCCGCGACCGGCGCGTTCGCGAACGCCTGGCCGGCGAACATCGCGCCGACCAGCATCGCTTCGCGCGCGCGGCGATCGTTGCCGTCGTCGCAGGCCTTCAGCAGGTTGCGCGACAGCAGCGTCAATGCGTGCACGGCCAGCATGTCGGACACCGGATTCTTCAGCCGCGACGACGTATAGGCCTCGATCGCGTGCACCATCGCGTCGATGCCCGTCGCGGCGGTTGCCGCGCGCGGCAGCCCGAGCGTCAGCTCGGCGTCGAGAATCGCGACGTCCGCGAACAGCTGCGGCGACACGACGCCCATCTTGCGCGCCTCGCCGACCGTGACGATCGACACGGCCGTCACTTCGGAGCCGGTGCCGGCCGTGGTCGGCATCTGCACGAGCGGCAGCCGGGACGTGGCAACCTTGTCGACGCCGTACATGTCGGCCAGCGCCTGCCGCCCCGGCGCGAGCACCGCGATCAGCTTCGCGACGTCCATCGACGAACCGCCGCCGAGGCCGAGCACGATCTCGGCATCGGCCGCCACCGCCCGCCCGGTCGCCTCGAGCACGACGTGCTCGGGCGGATCGGCAATCACGTCGTCGATCACGGTCACCTGCCAGCCGTGCGCGGCGAGGCTCTCCAGCGCGGGCGCGAGCACGCCGCTGCGATACAGGAACGCGTCGGTGACGACGCACAGCCGCACGAGCGACGGAAAGCGTTCGCGCAACAGCGCGCCGAGCCGGCGCGCGGCGCCGAATTCGACGATCTGCGTCGGCACGGTACGGAATTGAAACGGGTTCATCGGGTGCCTCCCGGTGGCGTCGCCGTGCCGGTGTCCGGCTGCACCATGTACTGCGTCACGTCGCGGCGATCGAGCAACGGAATGATCGCGCCGACACCGAGCCGCTGGAAATGCGGCGTTTCCCGATGCACGTCGAGGCCGTCGGCATCGCGGTAACGCTCGAGGATCACGATGTGGTCGGGATCGACCGGCGAGCGGAAGTACGCATAGTCGAGGTTCTTCGGCTCGGCCCGCGTGGCCGGCGCGAGTTCCGCGAGCAATTCGATCACGCGGTCGCCGTTGCCGGGTTTCGCGAAGAAATGGGCGATGACCTGCAGGTAAGGTTCGTTCATGCTGCGCTCCGTATTCGCCAGCGGCCCGTCATGACGGGCCGTCATTCGACCATGCGTGGTCGCTCGTCGAAGGCGGCAGTCGGCGGCCCGACACGGTGCCGACGCCTCGTCGTCGCATTGTATTGAATCGGTGCCGCTTGCGCCCGCACGCGTCATGCATGCGACGGCACGCTTCGCGCGAAGGGTTCACGGCAGGGCCGTCGAATGCCCGCGCGTCACACCAGCCGGCCGCCCCCGTCGACATGCAGGATTTCGGCATTCATGAAGCCGTTGCCCAGCAGGAACGCGATCGCTCCGTCGACGCGTCCGCCAGCTGTCCGCCGGTGAGCACGATCGAGCCGGTCGCGGGCATCAGCGGCAACGCGGCGCGGATCGCATGAACCGGCCCGGCGATACGCTCCTGCAGCGCAGCGAGCAGAATTCCGAATTCCGGCTATTGCATCGCCCCCGGAGCGGCGCCGGTGGGCCCTTCGGCTAAAATGCCGCACTTTCCACCTTGTCCGGCCCGCTCGCCATGCAACCCGCTTCCCCCGCCCGATCCACTACCCACGGCGCCGACGATGCAGACCTGTCGCACGACCTCGTCTACGGTCCCGACGACCGGCCCGCGCCGATGGTCGCCTTCGTCGCCGCGCTGCAGCACCTGCTGGCGATCATCGTGCCGATCGTCACGCCCGGCCTGCTGATCTGCCAGGCGCTCGGCGTATCGAGTCGGGATACGACCCTTATCGTGTCGATGTCGCTGGTGATTTCCGGCATCGCGACCTTCGTGCAGTGCAAACGCTTCGGCCCGCTCGGCGCCGGCCTCCTGATCGTGCAGGGCACCAGCTTCAACTTCGTCGGCCCGCTGATCGCCGGCGGCAGCGTGATGGTCAAGCAAGGCACGCCGGTCGAGACCGTGATGGCCGCGATCTTCGGCGTCGTGATCGCCGGTTCGTTCGTCGAGATGGGCGTGTCGCGCATCCTGCCGTTCGTGAAGCGCCTGATCACGCCGCTCGTCACCGGCATCGTCGTGCTGCTGATCGGCCTCACGCTGATCAAGGTCGGCCTCATCAGCATGGGCGGCGGCTACGGCGCGATGGCCAACGGCACGTTCGCGAGCGCCCAGAACCTGACGCTGTCGTGCCTCGTGCTCGGCACCATCATCCTGCTGAACCGCGTGCCGATCGTGTGGGTGCGCAGCACCGCACTCGTGATCGCGCTCGTGATCGGCTATGCCGCGGCTGCCGTGCTCGGCCGCCTCGACTTCACCGGCGTGCACCAGGCCGCGCTGTTCCAGGTCCCCACGCCGCTGCATTTCGGCATCGGCTTCTCGTGGTCGCTGTTCGTGCCGATGCTGATCATCTACCTCGTCACGTCGCTCGAAGCGATCGGCGACGTCACCGCCACCAGCAAGATCTCGAAGGAGCCGGTCGAAGGGCCGGTGTGGATGCGGCGGATCAAGGGCGGCGTGCTCGTGAACGGCGCGAACTCGCTGCTGGCCGGCGTCTTCAACACGTTCCCGAGCTCCGTGTTCGCGCAGAACAACGGCGTGATCCAGATCACCGGCGTCGCGAGCCGCTACGTCGGCATCTGGATCGCGGGCATGCTCGTGGTGCTCGGCCTGTTCCCGGTCGTCGCGGGCGCGCTGCAGGCCGTGCCGGAGCCCGTGCTCGGCGGTGCGGCAATGGTGATGTTCGGCGCGGTGGCCGCATCGGGCATCAATATCCTGTCCGGCATCCAGCTCGATCGCCGCGCGCTGCTGATCATCGCGGTGTCGCTCGCACTCGGCCTCGGCGTGTCGCAAGTGCCGGACATTCTGAACAGCCTGCCGCATGCACTGAAGAACGTGCTGGAGTCGGGTGTCGCGACGGGCGGCATCTGCGCGCTCGTGATGAACTGGTTCTTGCCGGAACAGAAGTAACGCTACGGACTCCATGACGACGCGGCCCGGCCGACGGGTCGCGTCGCGCTCGACGAGCCCGGCTTGGCCGGGCGCCCGACTCTCGCTAGAATCGGTTCATGCCTCAAGCCCCCGTCTCCACGAATGCGCCGGAAGCCAGTGCGGTCCCCGTCAAGGAACGCGCGACCGTCGTCTGCTACCGCGAACGGCAGGTCCTGCTCGTCGCGCGCGCATCGTCGCGCTGGGCGCTGCCCGGCGGCACGATCAAGCGCGGCGAAACACCGCTCGAAGCCGCGCATCGGGAGCTGCAGGAAGAGACCGGCATCACCGGCCAGGACCTCGTCTATTCGATGCAGTTCACGGGGCTCGCGAAGGTGCATCACGTGTTCTTCGCCGAAGTCGGCCCGGAGCACACGGCCCAGGCGAGCAACGAGATCGAGAAGTGCAAATGGTTTCGCATCGACAACGTCGACGAACTGCGCGCGAGCATCCCGACGAAACGCATCGTCGAGCTCGTCTACGAGCACGAAATCCTCGAGTAGGTAGACACCCCACCCCCGCCGGCTCGCGCGAGCCGATATGATGCGCCCACGGTCCATCACCGCGTTCCCTTCCGAGCGAGCTGCAGATGAACAGTGCGTACACCTACCGCGGGTACACGATCGATATCCGCTGCGAATTCCGGCTCGACGAATCGCGCGACGACGCGCCGCCCGCCCAGCTGCGGTTCGGGTTCGTCGCGGTCGTGCAGGTGCGCTCGGCCGGCAGCGCGCCGCGCCTGCTCGGACCGATTCGCCTCGCCGACGACGGCGGCCACCTGTTCCGCAACACCCGCAATGCGTTGCGCGCAGGCCGCGCGGCCGGCGAAATCCTCGTCGACGATCTGCTGGTCGATACGGGTCAGGCAAAAGGACGCGCGCATTCCTGAGCCGTCGATCGGCCCGGCATCATCTTTGCGGCGTTTTGCGGAGCGCGCGTGCCGGCGCTCAGTGCAGGCGCTTTCGTCGTAGTTCGTGTGTGGAATAGACGGCGAGGAAGATACCGAGCATCGCAACGCCGGACGCCAGGAAGTCGTTTGCGGTTCCCGTGCTATTCAGCGATTTCGGGAAGATGCCGAGACTCAGTCCTGCGGCAGCCAGAAACACGCCTGCCGCCACACCCCACACCGGTCCGGTGGTCTTTTCGATTGTGTTTTTCATACAGCACCCGTCTACAGTCTTTGCCTGAATGGCGGCGGCGCATGGCGCTCGCATCTACCATTCGTGATTCGACTATAGCGGCGAAATAATCAGGGCGGATTTAGTGCTTTCACCGATCAAGTTTTTGCCGATCGCGAACATGCCGTGTCCCGGCGACTCATGCCCTGCTCGATCGATCCGGACAGGATTCCCTCGCTGTGAGTCTTATTGCCTGCCATTGCGTCGCGAATATCGATCGACGGGCAGCGGTTCTTACGCTCCGACGCAGAATTTACGGTTCGTTTCAAAGCTGCTCATACTGTGGGCGTTCCCCGCGGCTATGCTTCGTTGCACGCACAATAACCTCGAAGGGGGACAAAACAATGAACAACACATTCTGGAAGGCCGCACTATGCGCGGCGGCGGTGCCGTTCGCACTCGCAGGATGCGGCGGCGGCGACGATGGCGGCAGCCCGCAAACCGGCACGCTGCACGTCGCGATGACCGATGCACCGTCATGCGGCTTCGATCACGTATTCGTGACCGTCTCTCAGGTTCGCGTCAATGCGAATGGGAATGCTTCCGATAACGACGCCGGCTGGTCGTCCATCACGCTGGCGACACCGCAGAAGATCGACCTGCTGTCGCTGACCAACGGCGTGCTCGCCGATATCGGCCAGACCGCCTTGCCGGCCGGCCAGTATCAGCAGATCCGCCTCGTTCTCGCGCCGAACCAGGGCAACACCCTCGCGAACTCGGTCGTCCCGACGGGCGGCACGGAACAGGCGCTCGCGACGCCGAGCGCGACGCAAAGCGGTTACAAGATCATCCAGCCTTTCACGGTCCAACCGAACACGCTCGTCGACCTCGTGCTCGACTTCAACGCGTGCAAGTCGATCGTCCAGCGCGGCAACGGCACGTATGCGCTGAAGCCGGTCGTCACCGCGATCCCGACCGTCGTGAGCGGCGCGATCTCCGGCTATGTCGCCTCGGCCGAAGCCGGCGCGACCGTGTATGCGGAACAAGGCGGCAAGGTGGTCCGCGGCACGGTTGCCGACAACACCGGAAAATTCGTGCTGTCGCCGCTGATCCAGAGCTCGACGCAAGGCAACTACGACGTCGTGATCGTGCAGAACAACTTCGCGTCCGGCATCGTCCGCTCGGTTCCGGTCGTGGTGAACACGACCACGGCCGTGTCGGCGTCGACTGCCCCGATCACGCTGCCGGCATCGACGATGAGCACGGTCAGCGGCACGGTGACGGCAAGCGCCAATGCGTTCGTGCGCGCGTTGCAGACCGTCGATGCGAATGCGTACGAGATCACGTCGATCAACGCGAACCTGGATACGGGTACGTATGCGCTCAACGTGCCCACGGCCGCGCCGATCGTCGGCACGTACTCGGGCTCGCTGCCGGTCGCGCTGGCCGCGTCGCCGACCGCCGCGGCACAATACACGATCGAAGCGGACGCAGCGTCGGGCGCAACGCAATCGACGAACGTCAACGCGACGACCAGCCAGTCGAACGTCAATTTCAGCTTCTGACGCATCTGCAGCATCATCGAAAGGGCCTCACGGCCCTTTCCTCAATAAACGGGAGAACGAAGTGAAGAAAGGGGTTATCGCATTGCTCGCCGCGGCGAGCGTGGTCGGCGCGCTCAGCGGATGCGTCGCATACGTGCCGGGGCCGCCGGTCGTCGTGGCACCGCAGGGCGGACCGGGGAACGGGTTCTGCCCGCCCGGACAGGCGAAGAAAGGCAATTGCTGATTGCACGAGGCCCGCGTACGCGGGCCTTTTTCATGGTCGGTCGCTGCATGACGGGCATCGCGGCGGAATGGCGGAAGGCAGCCGGAGTCGAACCGACCCGGGAGTGTCTGACACCCCCAACCGGGTTTGAAGCCCGGCCGTACCACCGGATACGAATGCCTTCCGTGGGGAAAAAAACCAAAGAACGACGAGCGCCTACGCCTGTACACCCACCCAACCGCTGTCAGGCCGCAGGAAGTGAAGATCGCGGTGGAAGCGAGTATACCCAACCCGATCGAAGAACTCGAGAATCTGGATCGCGCGCTTGCGGCCGAGCCCCGTCGCATCGCGAAACGTCGCCGCGTCGAGCCCGCCGCCGCGCGTCGGCGCGAGATGCGCGACCAACCCGGCCAGCTCTCGCACGACATCCGCGTGATAGAACAAGTCGCGCACGATCTGATGCACGTCGCCGCGCCGCGCGAGCTTGCGCAGCAGCGTGCGCACGGCCTCCTCCTGCGCGCCCGTGTCGCGCGCCAGATCGCGGACCCACGGCGGATCGAAGCGCCCCGCATGAATCAGCGGCAGCAATTGCCGCGCCAGCGCTTCCTCGCGCGCATCGAAACTCACCGAATGCGACGGCAGATGCAGCCACGGCCCGCTTCGCGCCACCTCCCCGCCGTCCACCAGCGCATCGACCAACGCACGCCACAGCGCATCGCCGACGAGCGGCGCCGCCATCCGCCGCAGGCGCGCCGCATCGAGCCCCTGCTCGTCCGGCACGCGTTCGTGATACGCGCGCAGCGTATCGATCGCCCGCGCCTGCAGCGCGTCCCAATGCACTCGCGCGATCACCGTGCCGTCGTTCGACGCGCGCTCGCGCTGGCCGATCGCCAGTGCGTCGTCCGGCAACGCCAGCACGTCGGGCGCGAAGCCCGTCAGGTGCGTGAGCATCGCGCGTGCGATCCCGAGCGGCGCCTGCGCGAGCAGCGCATCGAGCCGCCCTTCGTCGAGCCAAGCGGCCAGTGCGTCGAGCCACGCACGGCGCGCGGGCGTGCGACGCTTGCGTGCAGGACCGAACGGATCGAGCACGCGACCGCCGCCGACGGTGCGCGTCGCCTGCGGATTGCGGACGATGAAGCGATCGCCCGGCAGCGCGAACACGGGTTCGTCGAACACCAGTTGCACGCGCATCATCTGGCCCGCCGCGAGCGTATCGCCGTCGAGCAGCGCGACGTGCGCGACGCGATGCAGCGTGCCGAGATGCACGTGCAGCGGCGCCCAGTGCGTCAGCGTGAGCCCCGCATCGGCCAGGAGCGTCAGTTCGACGTCGAGACGCGGCGACGTCGCGACGAGCCGCGCATCCGCGACGGTATCGCCACGCTCGACGTCCGCACGGTCGACGCCAGCCAGGTTCAGCGCGCAGCGCTCGCCCGCGCGGCCCGCGTCGACCGGCCGGTTCTGCGCATGGATGCTGCGCACGCGCGCCGCACCGCCGGTGCGCACGACCGCGAGCGTGTCGCCCGTCGCCACGCGGCCCGCGAACGCGGTGCCCGTCACGATGGTCCCCTGCCCGGCGAGCGTGAACACGCGATCGACCGCGAGCCGGAACAGGCCGTCGTCGCGGCGCGCACGCCACGCGAGTGCCGCATCGGCGAGATGACGCTTCAATGCGGCGACGCCCGGATCGTCGTCGCGCGTCGCGCAGGTCTCGAAGATCGGCGCGCCATCGAGCGTCGAGCCGTGCAGCCACGCAGCGATCTCGTCGCGCACCGCCGACAGGCGCGCGGCGTCGACCCGATCGCACTTCGTCAGCGCGACAGCACCATGCGCGACGCCGAGCAGTTGCAGGATCGCGAGGTGCTCGCGGGTCTGCGGCATCACGCCGTCGTCCGCGGCGATCACGAGCAGCGCGAAGTCGATCCCGCTCGCACCGGCCGCCATCGTATGAATCAGCTTCTCGTGGCCCGGCACGTCGATCAGGCCGAGCACGTCGCCATTCTCGAGCGGCGTGTACGCATAGCCGAGCTCGATCGAGATGCCGCGCGCCTTCTCTTCCTTCAAGCGGTCGGTGTCGACGCCGGTCAGCGCGCGCACGAGCGTCGTCTTGCCGTGATCGATGTGTCCCGCGGTACCGACGATCATGCAGCCGGCCCCGCGGCCTGCACGCATTGCGCGACGAATGCCGCTTCGTCCGCCGCTTCGAGGCAGCGCAGGTCGAGCCGCAGCGCATTGTCGGCGATGCGGCCGATCACCGGGCGCGGCCATTCGCGCAACCGTTTCTCGAGCTGCGCGAGCGCACGGCCGCCGCGCTTGCCGTCCGGCGTGCGCACGACGAGCCCGGCGCTCGGCAACTGGTCGACCGGCAGCGCGCCGCTGCCGATCTGGCTGAACATCGGCTCGACCTGCACGTCGAAGCCGCCGCCGAGCGCGGCCTGCAACGCCGGACGCACGCGCTCGGCGGCCTCGGCGATCTCGCGCTGCGGCCGCGTCAGCAGACGCAGCGTCGTGAGCCGCTCGCGCAGGAATTCCGGTGCCTGGTACAGCCGCAGCACGGGTTCGAGCGCGGCGAGCGTCAGCTTGCCGACGCGCAGCGCGCGCTTGAGCGGATGTTTCTTGATCTTCGCGACGAGCGCGCGATCGCCGACGATCAGCCCGGCCTGCGGGCCGCCGAGCAGCTTGTCGCCGCTGAACGTGACGAGGTTCGCGCCGGCCGCGACGGTTTCCTGCACGGTCGTCTCGTGCGGCAGGCCCCATTGCGACAGATCGGCGAGCGTGCCGCTGCCGAGGTCGACCGCCACCGGCAGGCTGTGCTCGCGCGCGAGCGGCGCGAGTTCGGCCAGCGTCACTTCCTTGGTGAAGCCGCTGATCGCGTAGTTGCTGCAGTGCACCTTCATCAGGATCGCCGTGCGCGGACCGATCGCGTCCGCGTAGTCGCGCAGATGGGTGCGGTTGGTGGTGCCGACCTCGCGCAGTTTCGCACCCGCACGGCTCATGATGTCGGGAATGCGGAACGCGCCGCCGATCTCGACGAGTTCGCCGCGCGACACGATCACTTCGCGTTTCGGCGCAAGCGCCGACAACACGAGCAACACGGCCGCGGCATTGTTGTTGACGACGGTCGCGGCTTCCGCGCCGGTCAGTTCGCACAGCAGATCGTCGATCAGGTCGTCGCGGTCGCCGCGGCGGCCGGTGGCGAGGTCGAATTCGAGGTTGACGGGCTGCGTGAGCGCGTCGACCACCGCGCGCACCGCGTCGTCGGGCAACAGCGCGCGCCCGAGATTCGTGTGCAGCACGGTGCCGGTCAGGTTGAACACCGCGCGCACGGTGCCCGCGCTCTGCTCGGCCAGCGTGCGGGCGACGGCCGCCGCGATGCGCGGCTCGTCGAGCGTCCCGGCCGCCGGCGGATCCTGCTGCGCGGCGGTGCGCCAGCGTTCGAGTTCGGCGCGCACCGCGTTCAGCACGCGCGTACGTCCATAGTCGGCGAGCAGCGGCTGCAGCGGCGCCGACGTCAGCACGCGCTCCACCGACGGCACGCGTGCGAGGACGGCATTCAGTTCATTCAAACCCGGTTCGGTCACGTAATGGTGGCTCCAATTCCATGCGCGGCAGGCAGCCGGCGCAGGCGCTCGCGCGCGCCCCGGCTCCGTACCGTCATTCCGCTTCGCGCGACATGTCCGGCCACAGCAGCGGGTTCGGCGAACTGCGCTGGTAGCCGGCTTCGTTCATCAGCAGGTCGAGCGTGAGGCTCGCGAGATCGTCCGCCAGCGGCTCGAACTCGTAGTCCTTCTCCTGGTAGCCGATCTTGCGATAGGTCTTGCATTCGTCACAGGACTCGGCCTTGACGGCTTCGCTGCCGCCTTCGATCCCGTGGTAAGCGATGCCCTTGGTCGAATCGCAGTGCGAACATTTCGTGCGCACCATGTGCCACTCGGTCGTGCACAGGCCGCACTGCAGGAAACGGTAGCCCTGGTACTGGCCGCCGACGCGCACGACGCTCGCGACCGGATGCGTGCCGCACACGGGGCACAGCCCCGGCTGGTCGAGATACGGGACGTCGGCCGGTGCCACGCGGCTCGCGAGATCGGTCCAGACGACCTGCAGCGCGGCCATCAGGAACGGCGCGGTGGCCGGGTCGACTTCGGCGAAGCGCAACGCGAGGATCGCGTCGGCCTGCGCGTCGAGTCCGGCGGGCGCCATCAGGCGCAGCCGGTCGAGCAGCTTCGCGAGCGACGGATTGACGAGCCCGGCGCTTTCGACGCGGTCGAGCAGTTCGTACAGCACGGCCCGCCACTGCGGGTTGCGCTCGCCGTCGAGCGCCGGCACGAGGGGCATCGAATGCTGTTGCGCGCGTGCGATCGCTTCGGGCGACGGCAGCGGCAGTTCCAGCGCCTGCAGCGTCGCGTGCTGCGCGTCGGCAACGGTCGCCATCAGCCGCAGGTAGCCGCTGATCGGGTTCAGGTCGGCAAGCTTGCGCAGCCGGGCGGCACGCGCGGCGAACGCGGTGCCGCGCTCCGGCAGGCGAAAGCGCGGAATGGCCGAATGATCGAGCGCCGAAATCTCGGTCGGTTCGAGAATGCGTTGTGTCACGAAAATGTCTTCCAAATAAACAAGCGCCGACAGGTCGGCGCTTCAGGCGGTTCCGACGGCTGACGGAACGGCCCGCCGCGATCGGCGAGCCGCCCCGCTCCAGTGCGTTATTTCACGCTTTCACGGAACCACTTCGGGTGATGCTTGCGGGCCCAGCCCAGCGTGACGGTGCCGCGCACCATCGCCCCGATCGAGCCCTTCACCCACAACGCCGCATAAATGTGCACGATGATGCTCGCGATCAGCACGAAGGCCGCCACGGCATGCACGACGGCCGCCGCGCGGATCACCCCGATCGGGAAGTAGAACGAGAAGTAGCGCCGCCAGATCACGATCCCCGACAGCAGGAGCAGCAGCAGGCACGCCACCAACGTGAAGAATAGCAGCTTCTGTCCGGCGTTATAGCGCCCGACAGGCGGCAGCCTGTCTTCCTGGTTGGTCAGCACGTCGCCGATCTGCTTCAGCCATTGGCGGTCGTCCGCGTCGAGCGTGTTGTGATGCCAGAAGCGCACCACGAGAATCGCGAACGACACGAACATCACGAGACCGACGAACGGATGCAGGATCCGCGTCCACTGGCCCCCGCCGAACAGCGCGGTGAGCCAGAACATCGACGGATGGAACAGCGCGAGCCCGGACAGCGCGAGCAGCACGAACGTGATCGCGGTGATCCAGTGGTTCGTGCGCTCGTTCGGCGTGTAGCGGACGATCAGGTTGGGGTCGTCGTGCTTCATTTTGCGTCCTCCTTGATGCGTCGCGCCTCGTCGCGGGCGGCGGCTTCCTCTTCCTCGCTGACCTCGTTCGGACCGACCCGGGTGTAGTGGAAGAACCCGGCCAGCGCGGTCAGCGCGAGGCCGGCGACCGCGAGCGGCTTCGCGATGCCCTTCCACAGCTTCACCATCGGGCTGATCGACGGATTGTCGGGCAGCCCGTGGTACAGCGACGGTTTGTCGGCGTGGTGCAGCACGTACATCACGTGCGTGCCGCCGACGCCCTGCGGGTCGTACAGCCCCGCATGCTCGAAGCCGCGCTCCTTCAGGTCCTCGATCCGCTCGGCCGCGTGCTGCTTCATGTCCTCCTTGGTGCCGAACACGATCGCGCCGGTCGGGCAGGTCTTCACGCAGGCCGGTTCCTGGCCGACCGCGACGCGGTCGGAACAGAGCGTGCACTTGTACGCGCGATGATCCTTCTTCGAGATCCGCGGCACGTTGAACGGGCAGCCGGTCACGCAATAGCCGCAACCGATGCAGTTCTCCTCGTGGAAATCGACGATCCCGTTGTTGTACTGCACGATCGCGCCCGGCGACGGACACGCCTTCAGGCAGCCCGGATCCTCGCAGTGCATGCAGCCGTCCTTGCGGATCAGCCACTCGAGGTCGCCGGCCGAGTTCTCGTATTCGGCGAACCGCATCACCGTCCACGAGTGCTCCGACAGGTCGGCCGGGTTGTCGTACACGCCGACGTTGGTGCCGACTTCGTCGCGCAGGTCGTTCCACTCCATGCATGCCGTCTGGCATGCCTTGCAGCCGATGCACTTCGATACGTCGATCAGCTTCGCGACGCTCCCGGTCACCGGTTCGCGCGCCGTGGGCGGCGGCGTCGTGGTGGCCGAGACGCGCTTGATATCCAGCGATTGCAATGCCATCTCTTCCCCCTTACGCCTTTTCGACCTTCACCAGGAACGACTTGAATTCCGGTGTGTACGAGTTGCCGTCGCCTACGGACGGAGTCAGGGTATTGGCGAGATAGCCGGGCTTCGTCAGACCCTTGAAGCCCCAGTGCAACGGGACGCCGACCGTCTGGACCTTCTTGCCCTCGATCGTCAGCGGCTTGATCCGCTTCGTGACGAGCGCGACCGCGACGATGTAGCCGCGCTTGGACGACACCTTCACGCGATCGCCGTGCGCGACGCCGACTTCCTTCGCGAGGTCTTCGCCGATCTCGACGAATTGCTCGGGCTGGATGATCGAGTTCAGCCGCGCATGCTTGGTCCAGTAGTGGAAATGCTCGGTCAGCCGGTACGTCGTCGCGACGTGCGGGAACTCCGATGCCTTGCCGAACGACGCGCGGTCGTCCGGGAACACGCGGGCAGCCGGGTTGTTCAGCGCCTGCGGGTTGTCAGGGTGCAGCGGGTTCGCCGCGAGCGGCGTCTCGAACGGCTCGTAGTGCTCGGGGAACGGACCTTCGTTCATTCCCGCGCGAGCGAAGAAGCGCGCAACGCCTTCCGGGTTCATGATGAACGGCCCCATCCCGTTCTCGGGCGGTTCGTCCGCCTTGAAGTCCGGAATGTCGGGGCCCTTCCACGCGCTGCCGTTCCAGCCGATCAGCTTGCGGGTCGGGTCGAACGGCTTGCCGGCGACGTCGCACGATGCACGGTTGTACAGGATCCGCCGGTTGGCCGGCCAGGCCCACGCCCAGTTCAGCGTCTGGCCGATGCCGGTCGGGTCCGAGTTGTCGCGCCGCCCCATCTGGTTGCCGGCCTGCGTCCAGGCGCCGCAGAAGATCCAGCAGCCGCTCGCGGTCGTGCCGTCGTCCTTCAGCTGCGCGAACGCGGCGAGCTGCTCGCCCTTCTTCACGAGCGTCTTGGCCGGATCCTTCGGGTCGGGCAGGTCGGCGAGCGCACGGCCGTTGAACTCCATCGCGAGCTCTTCGGGCGTCGGGCTTTCCGGGTTCGCGTACGGCCAGGTGAGGTTCACGATCGGGTCCGGATACTTGCCGCCGTCCGTCTGGTACATCTTGCGCATGCGCAGGAACAGCCCCGCCATGATCTCGAGGTCGCTCTTCGCCTCGCCCGGCGGCTCCGCGCCCTTCCAGTGCCATTGCAGCACGCGGCTCGAACTGACGAGCGAGCCGTTTTCCTCCGCGAAGCACGTGGTCGGCAGCCGGAACACCTCGGTCTGGATCTTCGACGCATCGACGTCGTTGTAGTCGCCGTGATGCTTCCAGAACTCGGACGTCTCGGTCGCGAGCGGATCCATGATCACGAGCCACTTCAGCTTCGCGAGGCCGGCCGCCGTCTTCACCTTCGACGGCGCCGCCGCGAGCGGGTTGAAGCCCTGGCAGATGTAGCCGTTCATCTTGCCGGCATTCATCAGCTCGATCGCCTGCAGCAGGTCGTACTGCTTGTCGAGCTTCGGCAGGTAGTCGTAGGCCCAGTTGTTCTCGGCGGTCGCGGCGTCGCCCCACCACGACTTCATGAAGCTGACGTGGAACGCCTTGTAGTTCTTCCAGTAGCTCAGCTGGTTCGGCCGCAGCGGCAGCTGCACGCGCTTCTTGATGTAGGCGTCGAAATCCTGCTCGGCCTGCATCGGCAGCGTCATGTAGCCCGGCAGCAGGTTCGACATCAGCCCGAGGTCGGTCAAGCCCTGGATGTTCGAGTGGCCGCGCAGCGCGTTCATCCCGCCGCCGGCGATGCCGATGTTGCCGAGCAGCAGCTGCACCATCGCGCCGGTGCGGATCATCTGCGCACCGACCGAATGGTGCGTCCAGCCGAGCGCGTACAGGATCGTGCCGGCGCGGCCTGGCACGGCCGTCGTCGCGAGCATCTCGCACACCTTCAAGAATTTCTCCTTCGGCGTGCCGCAGGTCTGCTGGACCATGTCCGGCGTATAGCGCGCGTAGTGCTGCTTCAGCAGGTTGTAGACGCAGCGCGGATGCTGCAGCGTCGGGTCGACCTTCGCGAAGCCATCGTCGCCCCGCTCGTAGTCCCAGCTCGATTTGTCCGGATACGCGTGCTTCTCGGCGTCGTAGCCGGAATAGATGCCGTCGTTGAACGCGAAATCCTCGCGCACGATGAACGAGAAGTCCGTGTAGTTCTTCACGTACTCATGCTGGATCTTGTCGTTCGTCAGCAGATAGTTGATCACACCGCCCAGGAAGACGATGTCGGTGCCGGTGCGGATCGGCGCGTAGTAGTCGGCCACCGAGGCCGTACGCGTGAAGCGCGGGTCGACGACGATCAGCCGCGCCTTGCGGTGCGCCTTCGCCTCCGTTACCCACTTGAAACCGCACGGATGGGCCTCGGCTGCATTGCCGCCCATCACGAGAATCACGTCCGCGTTCTTGATGTCGACCCAATGGTTCGTCATCGCTCCACGGCCAAACGTCGGGGCAAGACCTGCCACCGTCGGGCCATGTCAGACACGCGCCTGATTGTCGAATGCGAGCATCCCCAGACTGCGGACAGTCTTGTGCGTGAGATAACCGACTTCGTTGCTGCCCGCCGATGCGGCCAGCATGCCGGTGGTCAGCCAGCGGTTGACCTTCGCGCCGTCTTCCGCCGTCTCGACGAAGTTCGCGTCGCGGTCGGCCTTCATCAGCTTCGCGATCCGGTCGAGCGCGTCGTTCCAAGAGATGGGTTCCCACTTGTCCGAGCCGGGCGCACGATACTCGGGGTGCGTCAGGCGGTTCGGGCTGTGGATGAAATCGATCAGGCTCGCACCCTTCGGGCACAGCGTGCCGCGATTGACGGGATGGTCGGGATCGCCTTCGATATGGATGATGCTCGGCTGCGCATTCTTCGCGCCGTCACCGAGGCTGTACATCAGGATGCCGCAACCCACTGAACAATAAGGACAGGTGTTGCGCGTTTCGACTGTGCGCGCCAGCTTGTACTGTCGGACCTCGGCGAGCGCTTCCGTCGGAGAAAAGCCCAGCAGGGCAAGACTCGATCCGGCAAGCGACGTGGCCGTCACCTTCAGGAACTGGCGCCGGGACATTTGTAGCATGATGGTCTCGGCGTTTTTGTGGGGTGGGGTGAAACTGAAAGGAATTATAGACAGTTCAGGCAACTATGATCGATTCGTCGGATCAATACCGATTTGCCGATCCACCGATGTCCTGCGTTCAACGCACAACCGAACCGTCATGAAACGACAGATCACGTCCGAGGCGACCCGCCTCGCGCAACAACAGGCCAACTGGGCACTCAACGCGTTCAGGCGCTTCTCCTCCGACCGCTGCTCGGCGATGGCCGCGAGCATCGCGTTCTTCTCGGCGTTCTCGCTCGCGCCGACGCTCGTGATGGTGATCGCCGTGGCCGGCTGGTTCTACGGCGACGATGCCGCACGCGGCCAGGTGTTCGAGCAGGCCCACCAGCTGATCGGCGACGATGCGGCGGCCAGCATCCAGACGATCGTGCAGAACGCGCATCGCGCGGGCCAGCGCGGCGGCATCGCGACGCTGATCTCGTTCGCCGCGCTCGCGATCGGCGCGTCGGCGACGTTCGCGTCGCTGAACACCGCGCTTTCCGTGATCTGGCCGAGTACGGAAAGCCGCTGGTCGAGCATGCTCGGGCTCGTGCGCGTGCGGCTCATTTCGTTCGGGCTCGTGCTCGGCGTCGCGTTCCTGCTGATCGTGTCGCTCGTGCTCGATACCGCGATCACGTTCATCGGCACCTGGCTGCTCGGCGATTCACCGTATGTCGCGATCACCAACCTGTTGCAGTTCTTCGTCGGCATCGCGGTGCTCGCGGGCGCGTTCGCCGCGCTGATGAAGTTCCTGCCCGATGCGCGCGTCGCATGGCACGACGCGACGATCGGCGGGATCGTGTCCGCGATCCTGTTCTCCGGCGGCAAGAAGCTGTTCGCGCTGTATCTCGCGCACGCGGGCACGGCCAGTGCGTTCGGCGCGGCCGGATCGTTCGCGGTCCTGCTGATGTGGCTGTACTTCTCGGCGGCCGTGCTGCTGCTCGGCGCGGAATTCGCGGCCGCGCGCGGCGATGCGCATCGCCGCAACGGCAACGTCCCGGCCGCGGCCGCGCCGACGGATCGCGCCGCCGATCGCTCAGGCGGCAACTGAATCCCCACGTATTTTTTTCCGCGCGGCCGCGCGTCGCGCGCGCCGCATCGTCGCCCTACGCGACTGCCTTCGCTTGCGCAACCCACCCGGCCGCCGCGCGTTGATGCGCTCTTTGCATCAGCGCGCGATGCAGCCTGCAACAGCAAACGTTTGCACGCGTGAATTTCCGTGCGCCAACCGGCCAAACCCGCCCCTCCGCCGCCGAACGCACCAACCGCTGCAACAATCGCGGCGCAGCAATTGTCAACTATTTCAAAAAGAGGAACAGTCCTTGATGTGCTTGATATATATAGACTTTTTCTCGCTGTTACCTTTTCGAGACACTTTATTTTTTAAGCTTTCTTGCAGGTATGGCACTGAGCTATTCTCCAATCCGCAACAAATAATGAATGACGAATCATTTGCGTGGAGATACTCAACGATGAAGAAACTCGCACTCTCGACCCTCTCGCTCGCCCTGCTGGGCGCCGCTGGCGCTGCTCACGCTCAGTCGAGCGTGACGCTGTACGGCGTGATCGATACGTCGATCGCATGGGTCCACGGCAACGACGGCCAGGCCAACAACTCGTGGCAAATGCTGTCGGGCAACCTGCAAGGCAGCCGTTGGGGCCTGAAAGGTGCTGAAGACCTCGGCGGTGGCCTGAAGGCGATCTTCCAGTTGGAAAACGGTTTTGATCCGGGCACGGGCCACCTGAACCAGGGCGGTCGCATGTTCGGTCGTCAGGCATACGTCGGCCTCGAGAGCGCCCAGTACGGTACGCTGACGCTCGGCCGCCAGTACGACCCGCTGGTCGACCTGGTCCAGGCAGTCACGGCTGACAACTACTTCGGCAGCGTGATGGCAACGCCGGGCGACGTCGACAACAACGACAACTCGCTGCGCGTCAGCAACGCAATCAAGTACACGTCGCCGGTCTGGGCAGGCTTCCAGGTCGAAGGCATGTACGCCCTCGGCGGCGTTGCAGGCAAGACGGGCGCAGGCCAGACGTGGTCGGTCGCAGCTGCCTACAACAACGGCCCGGTCGGCGTTGCAGCAGGCTACTTCTACGCAGCCAACCCGTCGCCGACGACGGCGATTGCACGCGGCGGCTGGGGTTCGACGACCTCGGACAACATCATCGACGGCCCGATCAACTCGGGTTACGCAACGGCGAAGTCGATCGCGATCGCACAAGTCGCAGGCCAGTACGCACTCGGCCCGGTGACGTTCGGCCTCGGCTACAGCAACGCACAGTACAAGCCGGACGCATTCTCGGGCTTCGGCTCGACCGAAAAGTACAACACGGGCCGCGCGTTCGTGACGTACCAGGTCACGCCGCCGCTGCTGCTGGGCCTCGGCTACTCGTACACGAAGGCGAGCGGCGATACGGACGCGAAGTACCACCAGGTCGGTATCGGCGCGGACTACTCGCTGTCGAAGCGCACGGACATCTACCTGGTCGGCGCATACCAGCACGCGAGCGGCACCCAGCGCGTGGACGCGACGACGACGCAAAGCGCGCAAGCGTCGATCGCTTCGTACGGCTTCGCTGGCAAGAGCTCGGCCGAACTGGTCGCACTCGGCATTCGCCACAAGTTCTAAGAAGTACGTTTCCGGTGTGCATGGCGTCTCCGACGCCGTGCCGCCGAACTGCAAAACCAGTCACCGGTTTCGGCCGTGGCTGGTTTTTTTTCGTCCGTTGCCGGCGCCGCCCTGGCGAGCCGCGACCGTGGTCGGCACCCGTGGGTACGGCGACCGGCCGGGAGCGGCGTCTGGGCCATCTGTCGCGCGCCGGAAGCGTGTCCGGAGGCATCCGGATACCCTGCACGGTCGGACCGTGGCATACGGCCGGTCAGGCGCATGCCGCGCTGGCTGCCACCGCGCTCCCATATTCCTCCTGACGCGCGCCTGGAGGATCCGGCGTCGCAACGGACGCATGCGTGTCCACCCTGCCGATTTCGATACCGCGACGCAAAGCACTATGCTTCGACGTGTCGATTTCGACGGCCTTCGTCCGTCGTATCGATGGCGGCACGCAGATTGCCCCGTTCCTCACCGACACACCCGAAAGGAGACGCTCCATGACGATTCAGAAGATCACGCCGTTCCTCTGGTACTCGACGGAAGCCGAAGAAGCCGCGGCCTTCTATGCGGGCATTTTTCCGGACTCGCGCGTCGTGCGCGTCACGGCGGTCGCCGGCACCAGCGGCACCCGGATGGTCGAGTTCGAGCTGTTCGGGCAGCCGTTCATCGCGATGAGCCACCCGCGCACCGAGACGTTCAACCATGCGATCTCGCTGATGATCAGTTGCGCCGACCAGGCGGAACTCGACCGCTACTGGAGCGCGCTGCTCGACAACGGCGGCACGGCCGACGGCTGCGGCTGGCTGCGTGACCGCTTCGGCGTCTCGTGGCAGATCGTGCCCGACGCATTGATTCCGATGATGGCCGACCGCGACGAGGTCAAGGCGGCGCGCGTGGCCGCTGCCATGATGCAGATGACGAAGTTCGACGTCGCCGCGCTGAAGGCCGCATACGCCGGCACGGCGGGCTGACGAAGTCACGGACGCTGCGTGCCCTTCGCGCGGGCAGCAGCACGCATGTGCAGCGCGCGCGGTTCGCGCACGACCGCGGTCGTCCACCGGATTGCATCGCGCCGCGACGCAATCGCAGGAAGCGGTCGCGCGCGCACCGCTACGTCGACAGCATCGCTTCGACGATCCACCGCGCGTAGCGCGCGAACGCGGCGACCGTCACCCGCAGGTCGATGTCGCTGCGCGGTGTCGGCCCGCCGTCGCACGCCGAGCCGAATCCGAACGGATGCATCGCCTGCGGCATCGCGCCGGGATGGCGCTCGATCGCCGCACACGCGGCAGTCGCCTGGTCGGCGATCCCGACGGGAACGATCGCTGCGTTCATCACGCGAGACTCGCGCGACACCCGCGCAATGCGCAGCGATACAAGACCGCGCGCCGGCACGAACACGACGATCCGGCCATCGGCGCAAGCGTCCCGCGACACCGGATGCGCGTCACGTCATGCCGTATCCGCGCTGTGCGATGCCGACGCGGCCGCTCGATTTGCGCGGCGCAATAAAAATCCCCGTACGCTCTCGCGTACGGGGATCGTCGGACATCGCAACGGCCGCCGACCTGCAATCGGCGACCGTTACGCGGCATTACGCAGCCGCGTCCTTCAGCTTCTTCAGCGCACGTGCCTTCACGCGCACGCTGGCCGGCTTTGCCGGGAACCAGCGCTCTTCGCCCGTGAACGGATCCTTGCCGAAGCGCTTCTTCTTCGCCGGCACGACTTGCGCCGTGATCTTCAGCAGACCCGGCAGCGTGAACTCGCCTGCGCCCTTCTTGTGGACCGAGCCCAGCACGACGTTCTCGAGCGCGACGAGCACTGCCTTGACCGCCTTCACTTCGACAGCTGCACGCTCAGCGATGTGCGTTGCGAGCGATGCCTTCGTGAACTTGTCCTTCAGCGGCGTCGGAGCGGCCGGTGCTGCCTTCGCGACAGCCTTCTTGGCCACTACTTTCTTCGCGGGCGCAGCCTTTTTGGCAGCCACTTTCTTGGTGGCCGGTGCGGCAGCCTTCTTGGCCACCTTTTTTGCGGAAGTCGCCATGTTTCTCCTACCAGGTGTGGTCGTTGGATACACGAAGCGTGCAACGCGCGCGCTTCAACGCCGGATTCTACAAGCGCCGTGACGCTTCGTGCAGTACTTTTATGCGTTTTCGCGGGGTTTCCCGCAGGTTTTGTTGCGCGCGACCGACTTCGCCGACGCTCGAGCAACGAAAAACGCCTTCACGTATACGTCGAAACGCGTCCGAACGCGAATTACGTTCGATATTTGCGCACCTATACTGACCTCGCTCAGTGCCCCGGATGCCTTCATGCGCGAAGTCAGATACGTCAAAGGACTCGACGGCCTGCGAGCCCTCGCCGTCATCCTCGTTTTCCTGTCCCACAAGGGCCACGTCCTCGCTGTCGACGTGGGCAAGCTCGGTGTGTGGACGTTCTTCTTCATCAGCGGATTCCTGATCGTCGGCGAACTGCATCGCAACCGTCAGGCAATCGAGAGCGGCACGATGACGCGCCGCCATGCGCTGGCGCTGTTCCTCGCGAAGCGCGCGCTGCGGATCTTTCCCGTCTACTACCTGCTGCTCGCCGCGCTCGCGATCGCGCACGCGCTGTTCTACCAGCGCGGCGTCAATCTCGGGCTCGCGTGGCACGCCACGTTCCTGTCGAACTACTGGATCGGCGTCGTCAAGGACGGCTGGCCAGGCTCCACGTCGCACTTCTGGAGCCTCGCGGTCGAGCAGCAGTTCTATCTGATCGCGCCGCTCACGCTGCTCGCGGTGCCGGCCGCGCGCCACGTCGCGCTCGGCGTCGCGGCCGTCGCGCTGTGCGCGCTCGCGCATCTCGCGCTCTACGCGGTCGACGCATCGCCGGTGCTGATCTACGCGTTTTCCCCGTGGAATTTCGCGCTGATCGCGCTGGGCGGCGTCGGCGCAATGGCTCTCGCCGATCGCGGCGAGGACGTCGTCCGCCGCATTCCGCCCGGCTGGCTCGGCGCCGCCGGCGTCGCGCTTTTCCTCGCGCTGCCCGCGCTCACGACGCTGCCGGACGTCGTCACGGGGCTCACGGATCTCGGCCTGTCCGCGTCGCTCGGCGCGCTGATGCTGTGGATCGTCACCGAACCCGACCACCCGGCCGTGGCACTGCTCGACTGGGCGCCGCTCGTCTATCTCGGCACGATCAGCTACGGCTTCTACCTGTTCCACAACCTGATTCCGGCACGTCTCGGTGAGATGCCCACGCTGTTCGCGCGCGTGCCGATGCCCGCAATCGCCCGGGACGTGCTGCCGGAACTGCTGCAGTTCGCACTCGCCGTGCTGCTCGCGCATCTGTCGTGGCGCTATCTGGAAAAACGCCTGCTCGACTTCAAGAAGCCGATCGCCGCGATGCTGGCCCGGTACTTCGTCGCACGGCCGGGCACGTCGCCGCGCTGAGCGGCACACCGGAATCGTCGCGCACGCACCCGTTCGACGCAGCCCGGATTCAGCACCGCGGATCAGCCGCCGCCCCACGCCTGCGCGGCGAATGCACGCAAAAAAGCCCCGGCGCACAAGGCCGCCGGGGCCAACGGAACAACCACCACCTGAAACAGCGGAGCAGCGCGGCTGCTTATGCGACAGCAGCCAGCGCGGGCAGGCAGGTACGCAGGTACGCCTCGAATTCGCGGCTCACTTCCGGATGCTGGAGCGCGAGTTCGACGGTCGCCTTGAGGTAGCCGATCTTGCTGCCGCAATCGAAACGCGTGCCGTAGTAGCGATACGCGAGCACCTGTTCGTTCGCGAGCAGCGACTGGACGGCGTCGGTGAGCTGCAGCTCGCCGCCCGCGCCCGGCTTGAGCTTGCGCAGGTGATCGAAGATCGTCGGCATGAACACGTAGCGGCCGACCACGCCGAGGTTCGACGGCGCGTCTTCCGGCGCCGGCTTCTCGATGATGCCCGACAGCTTGATGATGTCCTCTTCCCACTCGCGGCCTTCGATGACGCCGTACGAGCGGCTGTCCTCGCGCGGGATCGTCTCGACCCCGATCACCGAGCTGTGATAGTGATCGAACACGTCGACGAGCTGCTTGAGCACCGGCTGTTCGCCATGCAGCAGGTCGTCGGCGAGAATCACCGCGAACGGCTCGCCGTGCACGAGCTTCTCCGCGCACAGCACCGCATGGCCGAGGCCGAGCGCTTCCGGCTGGCGCACGTAGAAGCAGTTCACGTGGCTCGGCTTGATGCCGCGCACGAGTTCGAGCAGCTTTTCCTTGCCGCGCGCCTCGAGTTCGGCCTCGATCTCGTACGACTTGTCGAAGTGATCCTCGATCGCGCGCTTGCTGCGACCGGTCACGAAGATCATCTCGGTGATACCGGCGTTGATCGCTTCCTCGACCGCGTACTGGATCAGCGGCTTGTCGACGACGGGCAGCATTTCCTTCGGGCTCGCCTTCGTTGCCGGGAGGAACCGCGTGCCGAGACCGGCGACGGGGAACACGGCCTTGGTGACTTTCAACATGTTCGCATCCTGATTGCGTTGACTGCGCCGCGTCGCTGGACGACCCGGCGCGATTGTTTTCCGAACGGCATATCGAGAACCGGCGGCACGGCCAATTCCACTCCGCTCATTTTCGATATGGACCGATTGCCCATGTTTTCCGGAAAAGAGATAAACTGCGCATCCGGTCGATATTGCCGAACCCGGCGCCGATACAGAAACAAATTACCGATTTTCCGGATACAAATTCTTACGATTCGAATTCCTCGATATACGGGACGCCGCCCCGCTCGAGACCCGGGCGAATCGGCTCGTTCTTCAGCGCCTCGCGGTACGCCGACAGCACGGCCATGACCAGCAGTACTGCCGCGCTCGCGATCCAATGCATGTCCATCTTGCCGCTCCTTGCATCAATCAACTGGAGCTTCAAACTATCAGAAAAAAATCGGCAAATAATTGTGGCGGCGGCGAAACCGCTTTCAGACCGGAATAACACCACCATCTGAAATACCACTATTTCCCGGCGCGATTTTTTTATTCATTCGAGCGAATTCTTGCGCATTACGATTGGACCATCCCCTTCATCCGTCGCAAGGAATCGAATCGCATGCAAGCTTTCAGCGGATCGTCTTTGACTGCGCCGCCCGTCGCCGACCACAAGGAACACGTGATCGACGCGATGCGCGGGTTCGCGGCGCTGCTCGTCGCCTATTTCCACTGCCGCCAGGTCGTCTGGGTCGGCATGCAGAGCTTCCATCACGCTTACGGTCATGCGCTGAGCCCGAGCGCAATCGCCGGCTACCTGACCTTCCCGTTCGCATGGGGCTCCGCCGGCGTGCCGATCTTCTTCGTGATCAGCGGCTACTGCATCCACCGCAATGCAGCGCTCAAGCTCGCGGCCAACCCCGCGTACCGGCTCGACGCGCCGAACTTCTGGGCGCGCCGCTTCGCGCGCATCTACCCGGTGCTGCTCGCCGCGCTGCTGTTCACGCTCGCGATGGACGCGGTCAGCCTGCAGATCGCGCCGGTCAGCCACAAGATCCGCGACGTCGGCATCACCGCGTTCCTCGTGAACCTGTTCTCGCTGCAAGGCATCGCCGGCTACACGTACGGGTCGAACGGCGCGCTGTGGACGCTGTCGCTCGAAGTGCAGTTCTACGCCATCTACCCGCTGCTGTTCGCACTGCGCCGGCGCATCGGCATGCCGGCCATCGTGGCGGCCGTCGCGCTCGTCAACGTCGCGTCGGCGTGGCTGCTCGAACGGCACGACCTGCAGTTCTTCACGTCGTACTGGCTGTCCTGGACCGTCGGCGCGTGGATCGCCGACGTGCGCGCGCAGCCGGTGCGCGGCACGGCCGCCGTGCCGTCGCGCGCGTGGTACCTCGCGGCGGCCGTGCTGCTGGCCGCGGGCTGCGGCGCGTTCCATTTCGGCCAGTACGGCGCGTTCCAGCTGTGGGCGGCCGGCTTCGCGTGCTTCCTGTACCGCGCGCTCGCCTGCCCGCCGCGCCCGACGCCGCTGCTGCGCGTGCTCGGCTGGTTCGGCGACTTCAGCTACTCGCTGTACCTGATCCATCTGCCGCTGTTCGTCTGCCTCGGCTCGGTGCTGTTCCACTCCGAACTGCAACTGTCGATCTGGCCGTCGATCGCGTTCATGGCCGCCGCGATTCCGGTCGCCTACGTGTTCTACCGGCTGTTCGAACGCCCGGCGATGGTGTGGGCGGCCAGCCTGAAGCCGACCCGCACCGCCCGCGTCGTCGCACCGGCCCCCGAACGGGCCGCCTGAACGGCGCCGTTCGCGCGCTCGCGGCCCCCGCCCGGCGTCAGGCTGGGCGAGGGCTTTTTTACGGGCAGGATGGCGCGGGGATGCATTTGCGCGTCGCGACGCGGCGGGCACGACGTACCGAAGTACGCAAGCCGCGGCGTCATGCGCCGCCTGGGCGGCTGCACGGCGGTCGCGTCGCCCGACCCCTCACGCGATCCGCGGCAGGACCGCACGGCGCCGCTCCTGGCGTCCCGCGCAGCGATTCCGAACCGGGCGGCGGCCGGATTCACGCCCGCTGCGACGCATCGCTCCGCCGCCCGAGTGCATCGTCGTTGCAGCCCGCATCCCGCGACCCGGGCCGGCCCCGCATTCCGCCGCTCACGCTCACGCAATCGCTCGGCTTTGCGCAGATTACGGATTCGTCACGTGCGGCGTGCCCGGTGCGCGACAGCGCTCGGCCGCGCCCAAAGCGCAAAGCCCCCATGCAGCGCAACGCCGCATGGGGGCCCGGTTCCGCCGGTTCACGACGACACGCTTCACATGCCGCAGCAAGCCGCCACCTACCGCTTCTTCGCCTTCGCGGCCTTCGCGGTATCCGCGAGGATCTTCTCGACCCGCGCTACATAGGTTTCGGTGCCGAACCGGCGCACCGCGGTCGCCCGCCCGCTCACGACGAGCCGCTCGCGCAGCGCGGCGTCGCGCTGCAGCCTGCCCAGCGCGTCGGCCAGCGCGGCCGCGTTGCCCGGCTCGCAGAGCAGCCCGTTTTCGCCGTCCTCGATGATCTCGACGACCCCGCCCGCGCGGGCCGCGACCACCGGCCGCCGCGCGAGCATGCCCTCGACGATCACGCGCCCGAACGGCTCCGGCGTGATCGACGTATGCGCGACCACGTCGACCGCCTTCATGCACGCGGCCACGTCGCGCTGGAAGCCGAGGAAATGGACACGGTCGTCCATCCCGTGACGCGCGACGATCTCGTGCAGCTGCGCCGCGTATTCGTCCTCGCCGAACAGCGGCGCGCCGACCAGTACCACGTGCATGCCGGGATGGCGAGCCGCGGCCTCCAGCAGCAGGTGCTGCCCCTTCCAGTGCGCGAGGCGGCTGAACGAGCCGACCAGCCATGCGTGCTCGGGCAGCCCGAAGCGCGCGCGCAGCGCGGCCTGGCTCGCATCGTCCAGCGCGTCGAACGGTTCGGCCGAAATGCCGTTGAACACGACGTCGACGTGCTGCGGCGTGAAGCCCGTCAGCGCACGAAATGCCTGCGCGGACGCGTCGGAGTTCGCGATCACGCGCGTGACGCCGAACCGCGCGCAGTACTTGATCGCCATCAGCTGCTTGCTGCCGAAATGGTCGCCGCTGACGATGTCGCGCAGGTGCCAGACCACCGGCTTGCGCGCGAGCCGCCCGGCCAGCGCGGCGACCACCATCGCGCGCTGCGTGTTCGCGTAGATCACCTCGGCGCGGCGCGCGCGCCGTGCGACGTCGCGCACGAGCGCGACCAGCTGCTTCAACGCGCCGGCCGACACGCCGCCCTGCTTGCGCACCCCGGCGAGCGCGCCCTGGTCGAGCACGTCGACGCGCGCGCCGATCTCGTCGAGCGCCGCGCGGAACGGGCCGTCGTCGAACAGCAGCACATCGGCGTTCGCGCGCATGTGCTTCATGATCTCCAGCAGCGACAGCTCCGCACCGCCGAGCACGCCGCTCTGATCCAGCACGAGCGTCGCCGGGCCGCGCGCGGCCGGCATCGGCGCGACGGCCGTGCCGCGCTGCGCGGTCGAGCCGGGCAGCGCCGTCTCCACGTAATCGAGAAAGCGCCGCCGAAAGGTGTCGGCCGAAAAGCGCTCCGCATTCGCGCGGCACGCGTGCGCCGTGAAGCGCTGCGGTGCGCGCTCGAAATCGTCGACCGCCGCGACGATCGCATGCGGCGTCTGTTCGTCGAAGAACAGCCCGGTCGGCTGCGCGTGCGAGCGCGGCTCGAGCACGGTCTCGAGCGCGCCGCCCTTGCCGTACGCGATCACGGGCGTGCCGCACGCCTGCGCCTCGACCACCGAAATCCCGAAATCCTCCTCGGCCGCGAACACGAACGCCTTCGCGCGGCGCATCCGGTCGTGCAGCACCGCGAACGGCTGGTAGCCCATGATCTCGACGTTGGGGCCCGCCTTCGCGCGGATCTTCTGCATCTCCGGGCCGTCGCCGATCACGACGAGCTTGCGCTCCGGCGTGCGCGAGAACGCTTCGACGATCAGGTCGATCTTCTTGTACGGCACCATCCGCGACGCGGTCAGGTAGAAATCGTCCTTCACCTCGTTCAGCGAGAAGCCGTCCACGTCGACCGGCGGGAAGATCACCGCCGCGTCGCGGTGATACACCTTGCGGATGCGGCGCGCGATGAACGCGGAGTTCGCGACGAAGCCGTCCACCGCGTTCGCGGTGCGCGTGTCCCAGTTGCGGATGTAATGCAGGATCATCCGCGCGAGCAGCGACTTCGGCCCGTGCGTCAGGTTCGACTGTTCCAGATACTGGTGCTGCAGGTCCCACGCGTAGCGGATCGGCGAATGCACGTAGCTGATGTGCATCTGGTCCGGCCCGGTCAGCACGCCCTTCGCGACCGCGTGGCTGCTGGAGATCACGAGGTCGTAGTCCGACACGTCGAGCTGCTCGATCGCGAGCGGCATCAGCGGCAGGTAGCTGCGGTACTTGGTGCGTGCGAACGGCAGCTTCTGGATGAACGAGGTCGTCACCGGCTTGCCGCGCACGAACGCGCGGTCGTCGAGAAAATCGACGAGGCTGAACAGGTCCGCGTCGGGAAAGCACGCGACGATCTGTTCGAGCACGCGCTCGGCGCCGGCGTACGTGACGAGCCAGTCGTGGACGATCGCCACGCGCAGCGGGCGCGACGCATCGCGTGCGCTCGCCTGCCCGGCCGGTTTGCCCCGGCGCAGCGTAGCGGCGTCGCCGGCTTCGGCCGCGGCGGCATCGGCCGTGGCGACGTTCAGGATGGCGTGTTCCGCCAGATCGCGATTCATACGGTTTTCCTCGCATTGAGACGGACGAACAAGTCACGCACCAGCGCGCGCAAGGCCGGCGTCATCGTGAACGACCACGCCAGGTTCAGCGCCAGCACGACCGCGCAGAGGCCGATCGACTCGCCGAGCCCCGACCACGCTTGCGCGAGAAACAGGCTCGCGAGCAGGAAGGCGAGATGCGCGAGCATGTCGAGCACGATCGCGCGCATCCGGATCGCCGACAGGTAAAGCAGCACGCCGTAGTCGACCAGCGCGCGGGTCGCGACGACCACTGCCGCGCCGATCAGCCCGAAGTGATGGATGCCGAACCACAGGCCGCCGACGAAGAACGGCATCTCGATGAGCCCGGCGAACGCGGCGCGCGCCGGGTTGACCTGCGACTGGATCAGGATCCGCGTGACGCTCGCCTGGCCGACGAGCCACACGCTGATCACCAGCACGCGCCCGACCGGCGCGGAATGCGCGGCGAGATCGGCGCCGACCCACAGCGTGAGGAACGGCGCGAGCGCGAAGATCGCGACGATGCCGACCGGCGTGAACACGCCGTTCAGGAATTCGAGCGACTGGCGCGCGAGCGTGTCCGCGTGATCGCGGCCGACCGCCGACAGGCGCGGGAACAGCGTGCGCACCAGCGCGTTCGGCAGCATGTTCAGCCGCGTGACGAGGTTCTGCGGAACCGTGTAGTAGGTGACGAACTTCGCGCCCATGCCGGCGCCGAGCATCACGCGATCGAGCGTGTCGGCGATCATGCTCGCCATGCTCGCGATCAGCATCCAGCCGCCGAAGTTGAACAGCCCTTTCGCGGTGCCCCACTGCGGCAGGTCGATGCGCCGGATCCCGAGCACCTTGATGCTCGCGTGACCGAGCATCACCGCCGCGATCAGCCGCGCGACGACCGCGGCGGCGAGCACCGTCTGCAGGTTCGGCGCGATCCACCACGCGGCGCCGAGCGGCAGCAGCTGGAACAGGAACGTGCCGATCGTCTGGTTCGTGTTGAACACGCCGAACCGTTCGGCGCCGTTGATCGCGCCGGCGAACACCCACGACACGTTCGCGAGCGGAATCGCGAGCGCGAGCCACGGCAGCGCGAGATACACCTCGTGCTGCATCGCCGCCGACACCTTCGTGAAGTACTCGGTGTAGATGAACGCGCCGAAATAGATCAGCAGCCCGCCGACGATGCCGGTGCCGAGATTCAGCCAGAACGCGCTCCAGAACACGCGCGCGCTTTCGTCGGCGTCGCCACTCGCGAGCGCCTTGGAGATGTGGTTCTGCGCGGCCATGCTCATCCCGAGATCGAGGATCCCGAAATAACCGATCAGCGTCCACACGAGGCTGACGACGCCGTAGCGCTCGACGCCCAGCGCGTGGATATACGCGGGCACCGTCACCAGCGACACGAAGGTCGGCAGGATCAGCCCGATGAAGTTGATCGAAACGTTCTTGAGTATGCCTTTGTCCATGCTTCTGCCTTGTGTGACGGCGACTGCGACGACGGTGCGCCGCCCGTCACGGTTTCCAGCGATACATCAGCACCTTGCCGCGCGCGTCTTCCTCGACGAACACCAGGTATTCGCCGTTCTCGCGCCGGAACGCGCTGATGCCGAACGGCACGTCGACCCAGCCCGACGCCTTGCCGACCTCGGCGCCCGGGCTCATCACGCCGACCTCCTTGCCGGTTTCCTTGTCGTACACGTGGATCTTCCCGACCGGCTCCACCGTGAAGATGTAGCGGCCCTCGACCGTGATCCCGATCAGGTCGAGGATCGGCTTCGCGTCGAGCTGCCACGGCAGCGCGACCGTATAGCGCACCACCGGCGAGCCGCTCGACCACTTGTCGAAGCGCACCAGCACGCGGCCGACTTCCTTGTTGATGCCGGGCTGCGGCGGCGCGTCGGCCGTGTAGCCCGTCACGTACAGCGTGTCCGTCTGCGGCTCGTAGATCGCGCGGCGCAGCTGCGTGAACGGCTGCGGCATCGGATAGGTCGTGACCTTGTCGTACGAATAGATCGGGTTGCCGGCCTTGTCGACGCCGCCGTAGCCGAAGCGATGAATCCCGCGCACGTCGCTCGTGCGCCAGATGTCGCCCTTCGTGTCGACCCACCAGCCCCAGCCGCCCGCCTTCGCCTTGCCGGTCGTGTTGGTCGTGAACTCGTCCTCGTCGAGCCGGCCGTTGCCGTTCGCGTCGCGCCAGATCCAGTCGCCGCCCGGCGGCTTGTTCGGCACCTTGTCGACCGGCCGCGCACGGCCCGCGATCAGGCCCGACGGAATCGCGACCTCGCCGTCGCGCTTCGCGTCGAAGCGGTAGATCTTCAGGTGATCGGCGTACATGTCGGTCAGGTACAGGAACGTGCGGCCGTCGACGCGCCGCGCGAACGGCATGCCGGGGTACTGGTCCATGTGGAACACGGGATCGTCCGGATACTTGAAGCGGTTCGACAGGAAGCCGGCGTATTTCCAGTCCTGGCCGGGCGGCTTCGACAGGTCAAGCTCGAAGCGCTTGTTGCCCGTGTACACGCTGTTCGGCCGTGCGGGATCGAGCCACGCGCCGTCGACGAACAGCAGCCCCTGCACCTGCCAGCGCAGCTTGCCGTCCGGCGTGTAGCTCTCGAGCACCGCGCCGAGCCCCGCACCGATCGTGTCGTGGCGCGGCCCGATGCCGTTCATCGACACGTACACGTTGCCCGCGCGATCGACGCCCACGCTCGTCAGCCCGTTGAAGCGTTGCGGCCCGGGGCGGCCCGGCACCGGGCCCGCGAAGATCCCGCCGCGCTCGCCGAGCGTGCCGGACGGCGCATAGCCGTTGCCGCCTTTCGAGAAAATCAGCACCTGCTGGCGCGGGCCGTTGTCCGCGACCAGCACGCGCCCTTTCGCGTCGACCGCCACGTCCACCGCATCGGTCCCCTCGGGCAGCGCGGGCGCGTCGTCGAGCTTGCGGCCGTCCGCGCGCACGTGCACGAGGTGCGCGGGCCCGTTGAGCGTATCGGTGAGCAGCCACAGCGTGCCGTCGCCGGCGAGCGCGATGCGGCCCGGCTCGTGCGCACTCCACGTGCCCTTCTTCTGCATCGTTTCGGCGTCGTACACGTCGACTTCGTCATGCGAAGGATTCGTCGCGAACAACGTCTTGTCGTCGGCCGCGAGGCCGCCCACTTCCGCCTTCAGCTCACCGACTTCCGACCGCGCGGGCGCCGCCACCTCGTTCATCACCATGAAGCTCGCGGCCATCCGCGCCCGGCCGGCATCGGCGCGCCCGCCGGGCGCGACCTGCGGCGCCGCGCGGAACGGCGCGGGCTGCTTCATGTCGCCGATCGTGCGCCGCGAAATGCCGTACCACTGCTTGCCCTTGTCCGGCCAGATGCCCGGCGACTGCAGATGGCCGCGCTCGTTGCCGACGCCGATCGCGACGTACGCATACTTGCCGTTCACCGCGACCGCGTTGCCGCCGAGATTGCCCCAGCCATGCGTGCCGCCGGCGAAGCCGAGCATCTTCCCGTCCTGGTAGACGCTCGCCTCGGCGCCGCTCTCGTCCCACGGCGCGTTCGTATACACCTTGCCGTCGGGCGTCACCGCGATCGCGCGAATGTCGATCTGCGTCCAGCTGCCGTCGCCGTAGCCGAACGTGTTGCCGATCCACGACGTGGTCGCGGGCAACACGGTTTCAGCCGGTGCGGCGCTCGCGGACAGCGCCGCGCATACCGTCATGCCAACCAGAATCAGACGTCGCAATGCGCTCTCCAGACTCGATGCAAAAGCGACCGGCGCCCGCGGCGTGCTGCGTGCCTGGATGACCTGTCGCTAAATGGGTTTCAAACGTCGCGATGCAGGTTACAAGCAAAAATAATCACAAGAAATTTGGAAATATTTGGGGATGTTTCCGCCTGAAATATTGAACCGGAATCGTCCGGAATAACCCCGGCGAAGCGGAAATAACGACCGCCTTTCACGCGACGATCCGTAGAAAATTCCGCTCCGGCCCGCCCGACGGCCTCCCTGGCCTGCAAATCTTTCATCTCGTGATTGAAACGACCGGCATTTGAATGTTTTCAGCCGAATAAATGACATGCGTTTTTTTGCCGATTTCTTTTCCCTAGAATCGATTTCGAATCAATATTCCCTTTAAACGCATGCATTACGTTCACGCATCGAATGCGCGGCGCGCGTCGGCATCGGCCGCGCGTCGCGAAGGAGCGGCGCGATGACGGGCATCTCGCGCACCGCCGACCTCGCCCCGCCGCAACACGGCCGCATCGTGCAGCTCGACGGGCTGCGCGCGATCGCCGTCGGCGCCGTGTTCCTGCAACACGCGCTGAAGGCGCCGCTGTGGATGGGCGTCGACCTGTTCTTCGTGCTGAGCGGCCTGCTGATCACCGGCATCCTGCTCGAGCGCAAGGCGCGCGGACAGTCGTACTTCAGCCACTTCTACGCGCGCCGAGTGCGCCGGATCCTGCCGCCGTACGTGTTGCTGCTGGTCGTGTCGACGCTGCTGTTCGGCGCGAGCTGGCTGCCGCACTGGCCGTGGTTCGCGTTCTTCTCGACCAACATCGGGCTGTCGCTCGGCAGCATCGGCCACGACAGCCTGAACGTGCTGTGGTCGCTCGCCGTCGAGGAGCAGTTCTACATCTTCTGGCCGTTCGTCGTGCTGTGGTGTTCGGAGCGCGCGCTGCTGTGGATCGCCGCCGCGCTGATCGTCGCGGCGCCCGTGCTGCGCGCGATCGCGACGCCGTGGTTCGATTCGTTCTGGCCGATCTACTACCTGACGCCGTTCCGGATGGACCTGCTCGCCGCTGGCGCGCTGCTCGCGATCGTGCTGCGCCGCGACCGGCGCGCGCTGGAGCCGTTCTATCCGCTCGCGATCGTCGGCGCGCTCGTGTCGCTCGCGATCCTCGGCTGGCTGCACCTGTCGTTCCCGCGTTTCCGCGCCGCGAACACGCCGCTGTCGAACGCCGCGCTCTACAGCATCTCGCTGCTGCTGTGCACGTCGATCGTCGTGATCGCACTGCGCGGACGCGGCGTCGTGCAGCGCGTGCTGACGAACCCGCTGCTCGTGTACGTCGGCACCGTCAGCTACACCGTCTACCTGATTCACCTGAGCGTGCTGTACGCGCTGTGGCCGCTGCAGCTGAACCGCTTCGTCACGGCCGCGCTCGCGCTGGCCATCACGCTCGTATACGCCACCGTGAGCTGGTACGGCTTCGAGCGGCGCCTGACCCGCGGCCCCGCGCGCAGCACGGTACCCGCCGCCGCGCGCACGACCGCCTGACTTTCTCAATCCATCGTTTCGACCAGGACATTGCCATGAGCCAAACTCGCAAGAAGGCCATCATCACGGGGATCACCGGGCAGGACGGCGCCTACCTGACCAAGCTGCTGCTCGACAAGGGCTACGAAGTCACGGGCACCTACCGCCGCACCAGCTCGGTCAACTTCTGGCGCATCGCCGAGCTCGGCGTCGACACGCACCCGAACCTGTCGCTCGTCGAGCACGACCTGACGGATGCAGGCTCCAGCCTGCGGCTGCTCGAACGCACGCAGCCCGACGAGCTGTACAACCTGGCCGCGCAGAGCTTCGTCGGCGTGTCGTTCGACCAGCCGGCGACGACCGCCGAGGTCACGGGCGTCGGCCCGCTGAACCTGCTCGAGGCGATCCGCGTGGTGAGCCCGAAGACGCGCTTCTACCAGGCGTCGACGTCCGAGATGTTCGGCAAGGTGCAGGCGATCCCGCAGACGGAAACCACCGCGTTCTACCCGCGCAGCCCGTACGGCGTCGCGAAGCTGTACGCGCACTGGATGACCGTGAACTACCGCGAGTCCTACGGCCTGTTCGGCTGCAGCGGCATCCTGTTCAACCACGAATCGCCGCTGCGCGGCCGCGAGTTCGTCACGCGCAAGATCACCGACACCGTCGCGAAGATCAAGCTCGGCAAGGCGACCCGGCTCGAGCTCGGCAACCTCGACGCGAAGCGCGACTGGGGCTTCGCGCTCGAATACGTCGAAGGGATGTGGCGGATGCTGCAGGCCGACGAGCCCGACACCTACGTGCTCGCGACCAACCGCACCGAGACCGTGCGCGACTTCGTGCAGATGGCGTTCGCGGCCGCCGGCTATCAGATCGAATGGACCGGCAAGGGCGAGCAGGAACGCGGCCTCGACGCGTCGAACGGCGACGTGCTCGTCGAAGTGAATCCGAAGTTCTACCGCCCTGCCGAGGTCGACCTGCTGATCGGCTCCGCCGACAAGGCGAAAGCCAAGCTGGGCTGGGCGCCGGAGACGACGCTCGAACAGCTCTGCCAGATGATGGTCGAAGCGGACCTGACGCGGAACCGGCACCATGACACGTACTGAAGCCAGGCGCCCGTCGCGCCGGGCGTTCGTCACGGGCCTGGCGGGCTTCACCGGCCGCTACATGGCGCAGCGGCTCGCTGCGGCCGGCTACGACGTGTGGGGCACCGTGGCGCCCGGCGCGGCGCGGCTCGACGATCCGGCGCTCGCCCACTGCACGCTGCTGCCGGTCGACCTGCTCGATGCGGACGCGACCCGTGCGGCGCTCGCCGATGCGCGGCCCGATGCGGTCGTGCACCTCGCCGCGCGCGCGCACGTCGCGCAGGACGAGCCGTCGCAGACCTACGCGGTCAACATCGTCGGCACGCGCAACCTGCTGGCCGCGCTCGCGGGCCTCGACCGCCGCCCGTCGGCGGTGCTGCTCGCCAGCAGCGCGAACATCTACGGCAATTCGACGGCCGGCGTGCTCGACGAAAGCGTCGCGCCCGCGCCCGCGAACGACTACGCGGTCAGCAAGCTCGCGATGGAATACGCGGCGAAGCTGTGGGCCGACCGCCTGCCGATCGTGATCGCGCGGCCGTTCAATTACACGGGCGTCGGCCAGGACGACGCGTATCTGCTGCCGAAGCTGGTATCGCACTATGCGCGCAACGCGCCGCGCATCTCGCTCGGCAATCTCGACGTGAGCCGCGATTTCTCCGACGTGCGCGACGTGACGGCCGCCTATCTGAAGCTGCTCGAAGCCGCGCCGGCCGGCGAGACGTTCAACATCTGCTCGGAGCGCGCGTATTCGCTGAAGGAGGTGCTGGCGATGCTGTCGCGAATCGCCGGTTACGTGATCGACGTGACGATCGATCCGCGCTTCGTTCGGCATAACGAAGTAAAGAGCCTGAGCGGGTCGCGCGACAAGCTGCGGCGCGCGGTGGGCGAGCTGCCCGTGACGCCGCTCGACGAAACCTTGCGCTGGATGATGGACGCGATGCGCGACGCGCGGGCCGGCTGATTCCGGCAACGCAACACGCGTTCGTCGCCGACTGAAAAGAAAACGGGCCGCCCTGTCTGAGCGGCCCGTCGTCATGCCGGCCCTGAAACCGGCGTCGCCGCGCTCAGCCCTCGAGGCCGCGCGCGAGATCGTTGCGCAGGTCGCCCGCGTTTTCCAGGCCGACCGCGAGGCGGATCAGCCCTTCGGTGATCCCCGCGGCCGCACGCGCTTCCGGCGTGATGCGCGCGTGCGTCGTCGTCGCCGGATGCGTGATCGTCGTGCGCGTGTCGCCGAGGTTGCCGGTGATCGAGACCAGCTTCGTGCTGTCGATCACGCGCCACGCGTTCGCGCGCTGCTGCTCCGGCGTGTCGCCCTTCAGCTCGAACGATACGATCGCGCCGCCCGCCTTCTGCTGGCGCTTCGCCAGCTCATGCTGCGGATGCGATTCGAGCCCCGGATAGAACACGCGCTTGACCGCAGGATGCGAATCGAGCCAGCGCGCGATTTCCAGCGCGTTCGCCGACTGCTTCTCGACGCGCAGCGACAGCGTCTCCATCCCCTTCAGCAGCACCCACGCGTTGAACGCCGACAGCGTCGGGCCCGCGCTGCGCACGAACGGGAACACCTTGCCCATGATGAACTCCTTCGAGCCGACCAGCGCGCCGCCGAGCACGCGGCCCTGGCCGTCGAGGAACTTCGTCGCCGAGTGCATCACGACGTCCGCGCCGAGCTTCAGCGGCTGCTGCAGCACCGGGCTGCAGAAACAGTTGTCGACGACGAACAGCGCGTTCGCGGCCTTCGCGATCTTGCCGATCGCCTCGATGTCGGCAAGTTCGGTCAGCGGGTTCGACGGCGTTTCGAGGAAGAACATCTTCGTCTCGGGCCGCACCGCTTCCTGCCAGGCGTTCAGGTCGGTCGGATCGACGAAGGTCGTCGTGATGCCGAACTTGCTGAAGATCTGCGAGAACATCCCGAGCGTCGAGCCGAACAGGCTGCGCGAGCTGACGAGGTGATCGCCCGCCTGCAGCGCGGACATCACGACCGACATGATCGCGGCCATGCCCGACGCCGTCGCGATACAGGCCTCGCCGCCTTCGAGCGCGGCGAGACGATCCTGGAACATGGTGACGGTCGGGTTCGTGAAGCGCGAATAGGTGAAATAGTCTTCCGAATTCGCGAAGCGCTCGGCTGCCTCGGCCGCGCTCGTGAAGCAGAAGCTCGACGTGAGGAACAGCGCTTCCGAGTGCTCGTTGAAGTCGCTGCGCAGCGTGCCCGCGCGCACGGCGAGCGTGTCGAAGTTGAGGGAGTCGTCCATGTTCCGTTATCCGTATTCGAGGGTCGCGCCGACGGTCGTGCGTCCGGCGCGCGCCCAGCCACAAAAATCAGGCCAAAACAAAAAGCCCGCTATGCGTCGGCATCAGCGGGCTTCGGTGCGGTACGACAGCGATCGACTCGGGCCGGCTGCCGCCGGCCTTCGCTTTAGCTGTTTTGGGAAGTCGCCCCGCGTCCGCAAGCTGAATCAAATCGACGCAAGGCCACATCCTATCACGCTTCATCCGAAGCGTGCGCCGGTATCACTCGACCGACAGCTGCAGGTTCATCTGCGAACGCGCGGTGTCGCCTGCCGTGTCGCGATCGGCCTGCGACGCCGGTGCGAGACGGGCGCGCTCGATCGCGTCGAGGTACTCGGGCGTAACGGCGCCGGTGATGTAGTTGCCGTCGAAGCACGACGCCTCGAAGCCCTCGAGCTTCGGGTTGATGTCGCGCACCGCGCGGCGCAGGTCGTCGACGTCCTGATAGATCAGGTGGTCGGCACCGATGATCTTCGCGACTTCCTCGTCGGTGCGGCCGTGCGCAACCAGCTCGCCGCGCGTCGGCATGTCGATGCCGTACACGTTCGGGAACTTCACGGGCGGCGCCGCCGACGCGAAGATCACCGACTTCGCGCCCGCATCGCGCGCCATCTGCACGATTTCGTGCGAGGTCGTGCCGCGCACGATCGAGTCGTCGACGATCAGCACGTGCTTGTCCTTGAACTCGATGCTCATCGCATTGAGCTTCTGGCGCACCGACTTCTTGCGCACGGCCTGGCCCGGCATGATGAAGGTACGGCCGACGTAGCGGTTCTTGAAGAAGCCTTCGCGATACTCGACGCCGAGCTTCGCGGCGACCTGCATCGCAGCCGGACGCGACGAATCGGGAATCGGCATCACGACGTCGATCGGCACGTTCGGCAGCTCGCGCTTGATCTTCTCGGCGAGGTAGTCGCCCATGCGCAGGCGCACGTTGTAGACGGGCACGCCGTCGAGGCACGAATCCGGACGTGCAAGATACACGTATTCGAACATGCACGGATTCAGCGTCGGGTTCTCCGCGCACTGCTGGCTGTGGAAGTTGCCGGCCTTGTCGATGAAGATCGCTTCGCCCGGCTGCACGTCGCGCACGAATTCGAAGCCGATGCCTTCGACCGCCACCGACTCCGACGCGACCATCCATTCGGTGCCGTGTTCGGTCTCGAGCTTGCCGATGCAGAGCGGGCGGATGCCGAACGGATCGCGGAACGCGACCAGGCCGTATCCGGCGATCAGCGACACGATCGCGTACGAGCCCTGCAGGCGGCGATGCACGCCCTCGACCGCCTTGAACAACGCGGCCGGATCGAGTTCGAGGCCCGTCGTCGACAGCTGCAGCTCGTGCGCGAACACGTTGAGCAGCACTTCGCTGTCGGAATTGGTGTTGATGTGCCGGCGGTCGATCCGGAACATCTCGTCCTTCAGCTGTTCCCAGTTCGTCAGGTTGCCGTTGTGCGCAAGGATGATCCCGAACGGCGCGTTCACGTAGAACGGCTGCGCCTCGGCTTCGCTCGACGCCGAACCGGCCGTCGGATAGCGGACCTGGCCGATGCCGAAGGTGCCGGGCAGGCTGCGCATGTTGCGCGTGCGGAACACGTCGCGCACCATGCCGTTCGCCTTGTACATGTGGAAATTGCTGCCGTCCGCCGTCGCGATGCCCGCTGCGTCCTGACCGCGATGCTGCAGCAGCAGCAGGCTGTCATAGATCAGCTGATTGACGGGGGCTTGGGAGATAACACCTACGATGCCGCACATGGCATGTCCTTCAAGATGACAAAATCGGTTCCGTCCTGCCCGGCCGCGTCGTCACACGCGTACATACTGGGCCATGCCGTCGGGCAGGAGCTGCTTCAGCTCGTGCACGCCCTGTTCGGCGAAAGGACGCAATAGCGCATTGCGCCAGAAATCCTGTTTGGGCAATTCGGTCAGCCCGGCCGCCGCGACCAGCAGCACCACCAGCACGCAGCCGCGGACGAGCCCGAACATCATGCCCAGCGAGCGATCGACCCCGCCGAGGCCCGTCGCCTGCGCGATCCGCGACAACAGTGCGTTCGCGACACCCGCGACGAACACGACGCCGATCACGATCAGCGCGAACGCGATCACCCACTGCGTCAGCGCGCCGCCCGGCCAGTTCGCCGGGATATACGGCACGACCAGTCCGACATAGCGGGCGGCGATCGCGATCGCCGCGATCCAGCCGATCAGCCCGAAAATCTCGGAGACGAAACCGCGCCACGCGCCACGCAGCGCAGACAACGCGATCACCGCCAATACAGCGTAGTCGAAAGCCGTCAGCATCGCACGTTACTGCGTGAGTCCGGCTTCGCGCACCTTCGCGATCGCGGCGGACGCCGCCGCGCGATCCGCAAACGGTCCGGCACGCAGCTGGCTAGCCGTGCTGCCGTCCGCCTGCTTGCGATGCTCGACATATGCGGGCACGCCCGCCGATTTCAACTTGGTGGCCCACGAACGGGCCGTTGCGTCGTCCTTGAACGAGCCGAGCTGCACCGCGAAGCGCGCACCGGCCGGCGAGGCCGGCGACGACGCATCGCCGCTGTCGGCCGCGGCGTCGGCGTTCGCGACCGCCGCGGGCGCCGGCTTCGGCAAGGCCGGCTTCGGCGCAGGTGCGGGTGCGGCCGCGGCTGGCTTGGCAGCGGGCTTCGGCGGCGTCACGCTCGCCGTGGTCGTCGAGGGTTCGGGCTTCGCGGCCGGCTTGGCCGTGTCCTTCTCGGCGGGGGCCGGAACGGCCGCCACCGCGGCGTCGGGGGCCGGCGGCTCGTCGTGCGCGACGCCCGCCTGCACGTCGGACGCATCGTCGTCACGCGGCGCGACCGCCTGATGCGCGGGCCGGTTCGGAATGTCGATCGCGATGTCGTCCGTCACCGGCTTCGGGTGCGAATCGAGCACCATCGGCAGCACGATCACCGCGGCGACGACGAGCGCGATCGCGCCGACGAGGCGCCGGCGGGCGCGTTGCTTTTCAGGAAGGGTCGGATCGAGGAGCAGCGCGTCCGATTCCGGACGCTCGGTGCGACGCGTGCGCCGCTCGACGCGTTCAGTGCGCTCCGTGCGCACGTTCCGGGAGGCCCCGGTACGACCGCCGCGCCGCGGGGGCGCGTCGTCGTCTTTCTTGCCGAACGAGAAAATTCCCATGAATGGCTGAGTCCGAAACTGCCCTTCAGTCAGTGTTGCTGCGATTTCCGGTAGGCCATCACACCCGCCACCGTATGGAAACTGCCGAAAACCACGATTCTATCATTCTCGGATGCTCTTTTTAGTGCATCGCGAAACGCTTCGGCGGGCGACGCGTACCGCGTCACGCTCGAATCGGCCCCGTCCTCCACGCCGGCCTTCCGCAGCGCGGCTTCGAGCTGCTCCGCGCTCGCCGCGCGCGGCAGCGGCAGGTCGGTCACGCACCAGTGGTCGATCTCGCCCTTCAGGTGCCGCAGCACGCCGTCGATGTCCTTGTCGTGCATCGCACCGAACACCGCGTACGTGTATGGGAAGAAGCCCATGTTGCCCAGATTCTGCTCGAGCACGGCCGCCGCATGCGGGTTGTGCGCGACGTCCAGCACGATCGCCGGCTTGCCGGGCAGCACCTGGAAGCGCCCCGGCAACTCGACGTTCGCGAGCCCGAGCCGGATGTCCTGCGCGGACACCGGCAGCACCGGGCGCAGCGCCTCGAGCGCGGCCAGCGCGGCCGATGCATTGATCAGCTGGTTCGCACCGCGCAGCGCCGGGTAAGCGAGCGCCGGATAGCGCTTCTCGCGGCCGAGGTAGCTCCATTGCTGGCGCTCCGCGCCCGGCTGCGCTTCGTAGCGAAAATCGCGGCCGACCAGCCACAGGTCGGCGCCGATCGCTTCGGCATGCTCGACCAGCGTGTTCGGCACCGCGGGATCGCCGCAGATCGCCGGCTTGCCCGCGCGGAAGATCCCCGCCTTCTCGAACGCGATCTTCTCGCGCGTGTCGCCGAGGTATTCGGTATGGTCGATGTCGATACTCGTGACGATCGCGCAATCGGTATCGATGATGTTGACCGCATCGAGCCGGCCGCCGAGGCCGACTTCGAGGATCACCGCATCGAGCCCGCGCGACGCGAACAGGTGCAGGATCGCGAGCGTCGTGAATTCGAAGTACGTGAGCGACACCGGCTCCGGCAGCGACGTGCGCGCCGCTTCGACGGCTTCGAAGTGCGGCAGCAGCTCGGCGTCGCTGACCTGCTGGCCGTTCACGCGCGCTCGCTCGCCGAATTCGAGCAGGTGCGGCGACGTGTGGCAGCCGACCTTGTAGCCCGCGTGAACGAGGATCGCCTCGAGGAACGCGCAGGTCGAACCCTTGCCGTTCGTGCCGCCGACCGTGATCACGGGGCACGTGAATTCGAGCTGCAGCGCCGCCTTGACCTGCCCGATGCGGGTGAGGCCCATGTCGATGCCGACCGGGTGCGCGCGTTCGAGATGCGAAAGCCACGCGTCGAGAGTGGGAAAAGTGCTCATCGGATCAAATCTGAATCGGTACCGCCACTACGCCAAAAAACGAAACGCGCCGCCCGGCGGTTCAGCCGGGCGACGCGCGCAGTTCACAACGCCGCGCCAATCAGGCCAGCGCGTCGGCCGGCTGTCGCTGCAGCAGCGCGAGCAGTTGCGCGATCTCGTCGCGCATCTTGCGGCGGTCGACGATCATGTCGATCGCGCCCGTCTTCAGCAGGAATTCCGCGCGCTGGAAGCCTTCCGGCAGCTTTTCGCGAACCGTCTGCTCGATCACGCGCGGGCCGGCGAAGCCGATCAGCGCCTTCGGCTCGGCGATCACGACGTCGCCGAGGAACGCGAAGCTCGCCGACACGCCGCCCATCGTCGGGTCGGTCAGCACCGAAATGAACGGCAGCTTGGCTTCGGCCAGCTTGGTCAGCATCGCGGTGGTCTTGGCCATCTGCATCAGCGACAGCAGGCTTTCCTGCATCCGGGCGCCGCCCGAAGCGGTAAAGCAGATGAACGGCACCTGCTGCTCCAGCGCGTTCTGCGCGCCGCGCGCGAAGCGCTCGCCGACGACCGAGCCCATCGAGCCGCCCATGAACGAGAACTCGAAGCAGGCCGCGACGACGGGCAGCGTGTGGATCGCACCGCCCATCACGACCATCGCGTCGGTCTCGCCCGTCTCGTCCATCGCTTCCTTCAGACGATCGGGGTACTTGCGGCTGTCCTTGAACTTCAGCGAGTCGACCGGCACGATTTCCTGGCCGATTTCATAGCGGCCTTCCGGATCCAGCAGCCCGTCGAGGCGCTCGCGCGCGCCGATGCGCATGTGGTGATCGCACTTCGGGCACACGTGCAGGTTCGCGTCCACGTCGTTGCGGTACAGCACGGCCTCGCAGGACGGGCACTTGACCCACAGGCCTTCCGGAATGCCCTTGCGGCTTTTCGGGTCGGTCTGCTTGATCTTCGGCGGCAACAGTTTGTCGAGCCAGCTCATCGTATGGTTTCCTGTTCCGTGGCGGGGCGGGCCGACCGGCCCGTTCCCGCTTCCTGTGTTGTGTTTATCGCGCCGTGTTGCCGGCGCCGTCCAGGGCGGCGCGCAGCTCGGCGATGAAAGTCTTCAGCGCGGCGGCGGCGCCCTCCGGCGCGGCGCTCTCGAGCAGCTGCACCAGGCGGCTGCCGATCACGACGGCGTCCGACACTTCGGCCACCGCGCGCGCCGTTTCGGCGTCGCGGATGCCGAAGCCGACACCCACCGGAACCGGCACGCGCGACTTGATGGCCGGGATTTTACCCGCAATGCTCGAAACATCCAGATTTCCGGCGCCGGTCACGCCCTTGAGCGACACGTAGTACACGTAGCCGCTCGCGATCTTGCCCACGTCTGCGATGCGTTCGTCGGTCGACGTCGGCGCGAGCAGGAAGATCGGATCGATCTGCGCGGCACGCATTTTCTCGGCGAACACGCCCGCTTCCTCGGGCGGATAGTCGACGACGAGCACGCCGTCGACGCCGGCCGCCTGCGCTTCGGCCGCGAACGCGTCGACGCCCATCCGCTCGATCGGGTTCGCATAGCCCATCAGCACGACGGGGGTTTTCTGGTCGGTCTCGCGGAAGCGCTTCACGTCGGCGAGCACGCTCTTCAGCGTGACGCCGCGCGCGAGCGCGCGTTCCGACGAGCGCTGGATCACGGGGCCGTCGGCCATCGGGTCCGAGAACGGCACGCCGAGCTCGATCACGTCGGCGCCGCCTTCGGCGAGCGCGTGCATGAATTCGACGGTCTTCGCGGGATCGGGGTCGCCGGCCGTGATGAACGGGATCAGGCCCTTGCGGCCTTGTTCGGCGAGTGCGGCGAAGGTCTGCTGGATACGGGAGGACATGGCAATTTTCCTTGATGCGATCGGCGACTCGGCGGCGCGACTCACGCGCACGCCGGCGCGACGAGCGCGCTCACGCGCTCATGCGCGATCGCGCAATAACTTTCGTTGATCTCGTAGCCGACGAAGTCGCGCCCCTGCCGTGCGCAGGCCACCGCGGTCGTGCCGCTGCCCATGAACGGATCGAGCACGCGGCCGCCCGGCGGGCAGCTTGCGAGCACCATCCGCTCGATGATTTCCAGCGGCTTCTGGGTCGGATGATCGACGCGCTCCGCATGCTGCCGATGCAGGCGCGAGACCGACCAGACGTCCTTCGGGTTGTAGCCCATCTCCAGCCACTTGCTGCCTTCGAACAACTTGCGCGAGCGGGCCTTCTTCGTGTCGGCGTCGTACGGGATGCGGACCGGATCGAGATCGAAGTAATACGCTTTGGAAACCGCGAAAAAGCCGATGTTGTCGTGCACCGACGTGAAACGGCGCGTCGTGCCGCCCATGCTCGGCACGCGCCGGTCCCAGATGATCTCGTTGACCATCGTGAGCTTCGTCTTCAGGAAGCTGAAGATTTCCGGCGCGTACTGCCACGTGCAGAAGATGTACATCGACCCGCTCGGCTTGAGCTTCGGAATCGCGAGCTCGAGCCACTCGCGCGTCCACGCGAGGAAATCGTCGCCCGAACGCTTGTCCGAGTCGTTGCCGTAGTCCTTGCCGAGCCCGTACGGCGGATCGGCGACGATCAGGTCGATCGACGCATCCGGCAGGCGCGCGGCTTCGGTCATGAAATCGCGGTTGTGCAGCTCGATCCCGGACGGCCGTGCGCGCGGCACGGCGACGGCAGGCTGCACCGCCTCCGCTTCGCTCGCGGCGCCGCCGCCCGGTTGTTCGATCAGGTCACGCATCGGTCGGGGTCAGAGCGCGATGCCCGATCGCTCGGCGACCGTGTGCATGTCCTTGTCGCCGCGGCCCGACAGGTTGACGAGCAGGATCTTGTCCTTCGGCAACGTCGGCGCGAGCTTCACGCCGTACGCGATCGCGTGGCTCGACTCGAGCGCGGGGATGATCCCCTCGATCCGGCAGCAGTCGTGGAACGCCTTCAGCGCCTCGTCGTCGGTGATCGGCACGTACTGCGCGCGACCGCTGTCCTTCAGCCATGCGTGCTCGGGGCCGACGCCCGGATAGTCGAGGCCGGCCGACACCGAATGCGTCTCGATGATCTGGCCGTTGTCGTCCTGCAGCAGGTACGTGCGGTTGCCGTGCAGCACGCCGGGGCTGCCGGCGATCAGCGACGCCGCGTGACGGCCGGTGTCGAGGCCGTCGCCGGCCGCTTCGACGCCGATCAGCTGCACGGAAGCATCGTCGATGTACGGATAGAAGATGCCCATCGCGTTCGAGCCGCCGCCGACGCACGCAATCACCGCGTCCGGCTGCCGGCCGGCGAGTTCCGGCATCTGCACCTTGCACTCGTCGCCGATCACGCGCTGGAAGTCGCGCACCATCGCCGGATACGGGTGCGGGCCCGCCACCGTGCCGATGATGTAGAACGTGCTTTCGATGTTCGTGACCCAATCGCGCATCGCTTCGTTCAGCGCGTCCTTCAGCGTGCGCGAACCCGATTCGACCGGCACGACCGTCGCGCCGAGCAGCTTCATCCGGTAGACGTTCGCGGCCTGGCGGCGCACGTCCTCGGCGCCCATGTAGACGATGCACTCCATGCCGAAGCGCGCGCAGATCGTCGCCGTCGCGACGCCGTGCTGGCCGGCGCCGGTCTCGGCGATCACGCGCTTCTTGCCCATCCGCTTCGCGAGCAGCGCCTGGCCGATCACGTTGTTGATCTTGTGCGCGCCGGTGTGGTTCAGGTCCTCGCGCTTCAGGTAGATCTGCGCGCCGCCGAGCGTCTCGCTCCAGCGCTGCGCGTGATAGATCGGCGACGGACGGCCGACGAAGTACTTCAGTTCGCGCTCGTACTCGGCGACGAAATCGGGGTCGTTCCGGAATTTTTCATACGCCGTGCGCAGTTCGTCCAGCGCGTGAATCAGCGTTTCGGCGACGAACACGCCGCCATACGGGCCGAAGTGGCCGCGATCATCAGGAAGGTTGTACATGGTGTCACTCTCGATCGGTCGGTGCGCCCCGCTGTCGGGGCCGCACCTTCTTGCATCACCCGGCGTCCGCTTCGCGCACCGCGCGTACGAACGCCGCCATCCGGGCGTGATCCTTCACGCCCTTCGCGCCCTCCACTTCGATGCCACTCGAGACATCGACAGCAAACGGACGCAACTGGCGAATCGCATCACCGACGTTTTGCGCGCTCAAGCCACCACTCAAAACGGCCCGATGCGCGAGCTCTGCGGGAATAAGAGACCAATCGAAGACCTTGCCGCTACCACCGTAGTCCGGCACCAGGGTGTCGAACAGGAGGCCGCGCGCTTTCGAATAATGAAGAGCCGATTCTACCAAATCGGCCGGCTGCGTCGAGGGGCCGACGCGCACCGCGCGCAACCACGGCAGGCGCGCCGCGCGGCCGAGGGCGTCGCACTGCTCGGGCGTCTCGTCGCCGTGCAATTGCAGCATCGTGAGCGGCACGTCGCGCACGACCGCCTCGATCTCCGCTTCGGTCGCGTTCACGAACAGCCCGACCACCGACACGAACGGCGGCGCGAGGCTCGCGAGTTCGGCCGCCTGCGCGATCGACACCGCGCGCGGGCTCTTCGGATAGAACACGAGGCCGATCGCGTCGGCACCGAGCGCGGCGGCATGCAGCACGTCCTCGGGGCGCGACAGGCCGCACAGCTTGATGCGCGTGCGCGGCGCGAGGCCGGCCGCGGCAGAGGTCGAAGAAGACACGGCGTGATCCGTCATGGTTGTGGGTCCAGATCGGCCCAGACGCTGCTCCACGGCACGCTGCCGAGCTGCGCGGGCGGGACGGCGAATTCCGCCGGGTAGCCGACATGGGCGAGGTACAGCCCGTCGGCCATGAACGTGGGCGCCGCGAGATTGCGATCGCGCCCGGCCAGCACGTCGGCGAGCCAGTCGGCCGGATAGCGGCCGCGCCCCACCGCGACGAGGCAGCCCATCAGGTTGCGCACCATGTGGTGCAGGAACGCGTTCGCGCGGAAGCGGAAATGAATGAAGTGGCCCGCGCGCCGCACGTCGATCTGGTACAGGTGTTTGACCGGCGTCTTCGACTGGCATTCCGACGACCGGAACGACGAGAAGTCGTGCTCGCCGATCAGATGCGCGGCGGCCGCGCGCATCGCGTCGTCGTCGAGCGGCGTGTGGATCCAGCCCGCGCGGCCGGCCAGCATCGGCGAGCGCACGGGATGCACGTACAGCGCGTAGTAGTACGTGCGTTCGAACGCCGAGAAACGCGCGTGGAACGCGTCCGGCATCGGCTTCGCCCACTGCACGGACACGGTCGGCGGCAGAAATGCGTTGGTGCCGCGCACCCACGAGAAATCCGCGCGATCGAGCTCCGTATCGAAATGCACGACCTGTCCGAGCCCGTGCACGCCCGTGTCGGTCCGCCCCGCGACCGTCGTGTGCAGCGGCACGCATGCGAACGCGCCGAGTGCGCGCTCGAGCGCATCCTGCACGGTCTTGCCGTGCGGCTGCGCTTGCCAGCCGCAGAACGCGGCGCCGTCGTACTGAATCCCGAGCGCGATCCGCATCACGCCTCTTCCGCGAGTTTCGCGAGCAGCGCACGCGCATCGTCGCGCGTGGCGGCGTCGTTCGCGTCGACCACTTCCTGCAGCAGCGTGCGCGCGCCGGACAGATCGCCCAGTTGCACGTACTCCGACGCGAGATCCAGCTTGTTGCGGGCGATGCGGGCGAGTTCTTCCGGCGTCAGCGCGGGCAGCACGGCACCCGGCGCGGACGGCAGGTCGAGATCGAAATCCAGCTTCAGCGCGCCGAACTGCGCGACGCCGAGCGGCGGCAGCGACGACGGCGCGGCGGCACCGCCCGTGTGAGGCGCTGGCGTTGCCGCGTCCGGATCCCAGTCGAACTCGTCGTCGTGGCCGGCCGGATGTTCCGGGGACGGATCGGTCGCGCCAACTGGCGGGTGCGCGGCGGATTGACCGTTAGTTGCGATTTGCTCGCCTTCGGCTTGCCCTTCCCGTGCGGACGGCTCATCGGCCGTACGCGGCGGCAGCGGCATGTCGAGGCTGTTGAGCGCGCTGATCGCGTTCTGCATCAGCGCTGCGTGCTGGGCGTCGTTCGTCGCGGGTGCTGCGGCGGGCGTGACGAGCGGCTCGTCCGCGGCCGGTTCCGCGACAGGCTTCTCGTCGTGCGGGGCCGGCGTTGCTTCGCTGTCGGGTGCGATGCGCGCGGACGATGCTTCCGCCTGAACGTCGTGCGGCTTCGCCGTTTCCAACGGCGACGGGATTTCGGGTTCGGACGTCTCGAACGTCTCCGCCGCTGCGGCCGCGGCCGTGACCAGACTCAGATCGGCGGCCGCGTCGCGGGCCAACGGCGTCTCGGGGAGAATCGGCGGCACTGGCTCGGTGGATGCGACCGGCGACGACGATGCACCGCCGTCGGCAACAGCCGTCCCGCCGGATGCCGGTGCGGTTTCGTCGGTCGGCCGCGCTTTCCGGCGCTTGCGCCACGCAAAACCGGCCGCCAGCACGACCACGGCGGCGCCGGCCGCTGCGGCCGGACGCCAGTCGATCTGTTCCGAACCGCGTGCAGGCGCGGCGGTCGCCGCCGGCACGGCCGGCTGCACGGGCGCCGATGCCGGCTGCACCGCACTCGCGGCCACGCCGGACGACGCTTCGCTCGCAGCCGACGACGACGCGGCAGCTGACGCCGCCGCATCATTCACGCCGTTCGCGACGTTCGCGACGTTCGCGCCGTTCGCAGCGGGACGCGGCGCAGCGGGCGCCGGCCCCGGTGCAACGTTGTTCGTGGCGGCCGGCTTCCCTATCCCGTGCTTCTGCAGTTCCATCAGCACGCGGTTCTTCAGCGCGAGCAATTGCTGCAGGCTCGACGGCCGCGGCTGCGACGCACCCGCGACGGGTGCTGCCGCGGACGGTTCGTGCATCCCTTGAGCCGCACCGCCCGGTCCGGCCTGCGTCACGGCCTCGCTGGCGGACGACGGTGCGGACTGGATCGCGCCGTTCCACACGTGCGGCCCGCTTGCGCCGGCCGCAGCCGCTGGCGACTGGACGGATTCGACCGTCGACGCGCCGTGCGCGGCGGACGCGCCGCTCGAAGCCGACGCGCCTGCCGCTGCCCCGGCTGCGACCGTGACGCTCGCCCCGCTGACCGGCGCCGTATGCGCGGCCGATACGGCCGGCGCGGTTTGCACGGCCGCCCCAGGATGCGGCGCCGACGCGCCATGCTGCGCGCCCGCCGCCGTGCCCGACGCGGCAACCGGCGCGGACGCAGCCGACGCCCCCGACGCAGCAGCCGGCACGAGCGCCGCCCCGGTCGCATCGAGCGCCGGCACCGTCAGCGTCGCGCCGACTTTCAGGCGGCTCGGGTCGTGCTTCATGAACGCCTGCGGATTGGCGTCGAACAGCGCGCGGCCGGCGCGCGCGAGCACGCCCGGATCGTGCGATTGCGTCGCGGCTTTGGCGAGGTCGTTCAACGATTGGCCCGGCTGGACCGTCACGTTGAGCGGCGCGGCACCGCCGGCGGCGGGCGCCGGCAGCTCGCCGGAACCGGCCGCCCAGGCCGAAGCGGCCGCGCCGAGCGCCAGGATCGCCAGCGCGCCACGCACGGCGCGCGACAGACGGGACTGACGCGGAAACAAGGAAATTCGGGACATCGTAGGCTCTATCGCCGCGCGCGGGCGCGGCTCGGATTCGCGTAGGGAAGCGTCAATAAAGTCGCCGCAGAAATGCAAAAGCGTCGCGCAGAACGCGACGCTTTGGGCGGCTCTGCGCGTCGTAACCGCATAGTTTACTTCACACGATCGCGTTCCGGCCGAATTCGTCGCCTGCGGATGCGGCCGTCCGCGCCTGCGCCGCGACCTTACGGCCGACCGCGTCGGGCCGTCGGTGCGCGAATCGCGCGAAGGCATCGCCGATCCGGGCACAGAATCGCACGCGCCGGTTTTGTCAAAAGAGGATCATCAATCGATGAAAAACCGGACGACGGCATCGGGTTCCTGAACGAATTCGGCCCCTCCTTGTACTTCGCGTCGCATCGATTCCTCATGCCAAAGGATGGCGATGCGGAAAAGCCCCGGCCGCGCGAGCGGTTCGGGACTTTCGCGCAATCGGCGGTCCGCACAAGACCTGACGCCGGACAAAAAAAAACGCCTGCCGCCCCGCGAAGGGCTGGCAGGCGTTTCGCGTCACGCGCGCACCGCGCGCGGCGCGGCCCGACTTACTTGTCGAGCAGGATGCGCAGCATGCGGCGCAGCGGCTCGGCCGCGCCCCACAGCAGCTGGTCGCCGACCGTGAACGCCGACAGGTATTCGCCACCCATCGCGAGCTTGCGCAGGCGACCGACCGGCACCGTCAGCGTGCCGGTGATCTTCGCCGGCGACAGGTCGCGCATCGACGCTTCGCGCTCGTTCGGCACGACCTTCACCCAGTCGTTCGCCGACGCGAGGATGCCGTTGATTTCGTCGAGCGGGACGTCCTTCTTCAGCTTGATCGTCAGCGCCTGCGAGTGGCAGCGCATCGCGCCGATCCGCACGCACAGGCCGTCGACCGGGATCGAGCCCGGCTCGCCCATGGCCGGCTTGCCGAGGATCTTGTTGGTTTCCGCGCCGCCCTTCCACTCTTCCTTCGACATCCCGTTGCCGAGATCCTTGTCGATCCACGGGATCAGCGAGCCGGCGAGCGGCACGCCGAAGTGGCTCGTCGGCATCGCGTCGCTGTTCATCGTCGCGAGCACGCGGCGGTCGATGTCGAGAATCGCGGAAGCCGGATCGGCGAGTTGCTCCTGCACCGAACCGTGCAGCGTGCCCATCTGCGACAGCAGTTCACGCATGTTCTGCGCGCCCGCGCCCGATGCGGCCTGGTAGGTCATCGCCGTCATCCAGTCGACGAGGTTCTCGCGGAACAGGCCGCCGAGCGCCATCAGCATCAGGCTGACCGTACAGTTGCCGCCGACGAAGTTCTTCGTGCCCTTGACGAGCGCGTCCTTGATCACGTCGAGGTTGACCGGATCGAGGATGATGACCGCGTCGTCGTTCATCCGCAGCGACGAGGCCGCATCGATCCAGTAGCCGTTCCAGCCGGCCGCGCGCAGCTTCGGGAACACGTCGTTCGTGTAGTCGCCGCCCTGGCACGTGATGATCACGTCGCACTTCTTCAGCTCGTCGACGTTGGTCGCGTCCTTGAGCGTAGTCTCGTTTTTCGCGAACGACGGCGCCTTGCCGCCCGTGTTGCTGGTGCTGAAAAACACCGGTTCGATCAGGTCGAAATCACCTTCTTCCTGCATGCGCTGCATCAGCACGCTGCCGACCATGCCGCGCCAACCTACGAGACCTACGTTCATGACTAACCCTTTGCTTGAATGGAGCTTCCCCGCCATTTCCGTCCCCGCGTGACCGCGCGGGGAAACAGGCGGGCACGACGGCGATCAGCGTTTAATGATCGTTTTCGTGGTAATGGTTTTCGTGATGACGATGGCGCGCGCACCCGCACGGGCAGTGTTGCCGTGGAGTTTCAGGACCGGGGAGATCAGGGAAATCAGCGCCATCGTTCGAGTCTACACAAAGCCGGTTGCCCGCACAACGGCCAACCGCGCGCGAACCGGCCGATTTCCCGGCCCGTTCGCGCCCTTTTCTATCTTGACTGCCTGTTGCCTTGCCGCGCGCTTACAGCGCGGCGACCACCGCGTCGCCCATCGCCGCCGTGCCGACCTGCTGGCAGCCCGGCGTCGCGATGTCGCCGGTGCGGTAGCCTTGTTCGAGCACCGTTTTCACGGCGCGCTCGATGCGATCGGCCTGCTCCGCGCGATTCAGCGAATAGCGCAGCAGCATCGCGGCCGACAGGATCGTCGCCAGCGGATTCGCGATGCCCTTGCCCGCGATGTCCGGCGCCGAACCGTGCGACGGCTCGTACAGACCCTTGTTGTTCTTGTCGAGCGACGCCGACGGCAGCATGCCGATCGAGCCCGTCAGCATCGACGCTTCATCCGACAGGATGTCGCCGAACATGTTGCCGGTCACGATCACGTCGAACTGCTTCGGCGCCTTCGCGAGCTGCATCGCCGCGTTGTCGACGTACATGTGCGACAGCTCGACGTCCGCGTATTCCTTCGACACGTCGATCATGACGTCGCGCCAGAACTGCGACGTCTCCAGCACATTCGACTTGTCGACCGACAGCAGCTTCTTAGCGCGCTTTTGCGCGGCCTGGAACGCGACGTGCGCGATGCGGCGCACTTCCGGTTCCGAGTAGCGCATCGTGTCGAAGCCTTCGCGCGCGCCGGCGAACGGGCCGTCCGGTGCCGCGCGCACACCGCGCGGCTGGCCGAAGTAGATGTCGCCGTTCAGTTCGCGCACGATCAGGATGTCGAGGCCCGCGACCAGTTCCGGCTTCAGCGGCGACGCATCGACGAGCTGCGGATAGCAGATCGCGGGACGGAAGTTCGCGAACAGCTCGAGATGCTTGCGCAGCCCGAGGATCGCCTGCTCGGGGCGCAGCGCGCGCTCGAGCGAGTCGTACTTCCAGTCGCCGACCGAGCCGAACAGGATCGCGTCGGCTTCCTTCGCGAGTTTCAGCGTCGCGTCCGGCAACGGATGACCGCTCGCCTCGTAGCCCGCGCCGCCAACCGGCGCCTGCTCGAGCTCGAACTTCTCGTCGAGGGCGTTCAGCACCTTGACCGCTTCGTTGACGATTTCCGGACCGATGCCGTCGCCGGGCAGCACTGCAATCTTCATGCGTTATTCCTGACTGGATAGGTATGGGTGGCAGGTCGGCGAGCGCGCGTCATGCGCGCCCGCCCGGAGGCAATCTCAGCCGACCAGCTTGTTGTTGAGCCACGGCTGCTTCGCGAGCCGCTCGGCTTCGAACTGGCGGATCTTGTCCGCGTGACGCAGCGTCAGGCCGATGTCGTCGAAACCGTTCAGCAGGCAGTACTTGCGGAACGCGGTGATGTCGAACGCATACTCGCGGCCGTCGCCCGTGCGCACGACCTGCGCATCGAGGTCGATCGTCAGCTGATAGCCGTTGAACGCATACGTGTCGTTGAACAGGTGATCGACCTGCTGCTCGGTCAGCACGATCGGCAACAGCCCGTTCTTGTAGCAGTTGTTGAAGAAGATGTCGGCGAAGCTCGGCGCGATGATCGCGCGGAAGCCGTACTGCTGCAGCGCCCACGGCGCGTGCTCGCGCGAGCTGCCGCAGCCGAAGTTCTTGCGTGCCAGCAGCACCGATGCGCCCTGGTAGCGCGGCTGATTCAGCACGAAGTCCGGGTTCAGCGGGCGCTTCGAGTTGTCCTGGCCCGGCTCGCCGTGGTCGAGGTAACGCCATTCGTCGAACGCGTTCGGACCGAAGCCCGTGCGCTTGATCGACTTCAGGAACTGCTTCGGGATGATCGCGTCGGTGTCGACGTTCTCGCGATCGAGCGGCGCCACGACGCCGGTATGTACAGTGAATTTTTCCATGATCCGTCTATCCGGTTGGAGGGCCGGCAGTCAGCCGGCGCACATCGACAAATTCTCGGTGGGCGTCAGTCCGCGGCGCGCTGCAGCGCATTGCCGGCGGCGTTGACGTCCTGGCCGAAGCCTCGGACGGTATTGCAGCCCGCGAGGCCGAAGCCCAGCCCCGCGAGCGCCAGCGCGGCCACCAGCCGCGCGATGAGCTTCGATGCCGTCACGCGTTACCCCAGCTGGCGAATGTCGACGAAATGGCCTTCGATCGCCGCCGCCGCCGCCATCGCGGGGCTCACGAGGTGCGTGCGACCGCCCGCGCCTTGCCGGCCTTCGAAGTTGCGGTTCGACGTCGACGCGCAGCGCTCGCCCGGCTCGAGCCGGTCGGCGTTCATCGCGAGGCACATCGAGCAGCCCGGCTCGCGCCATTCGAAGCCCGCATCGGTGAACACCTTGTCGAGCCCTTCGCGCTCGGCCTGCGCCTTCACGAGGCCCGAGCCCGGCACGACCATCGCGAGCCGCACGTTCGACGCAATGCGGCGGTTCAGCTTCTTCACGACGTAGGCGGCTGCGCGGATATCTTCGATGCGCGCGTTCGTGCACGAACCGATGAAGATCTTGTCGACCTTGATCGACTCGATCGGCGTGTTCGGCTCGAGCGCCATGTAGGCCAGCGCGCGCTCCATCGCGTCGCGCTTGACCGGATCCTTCTCGCGCTCGGGGTCCGGCACGCGACCGTCGATCGACGTGACCATTTCCGGCGACGTGCCCCACGTGACCTGCGGGACGATCTCGGCCGCGTTCAGCTCGACGACGCGGTCGAACTGCGCGCCTTCGTCGGACTTGAATTCGCGCCAGTACTCGACGGCCTGGTTCCATTCCGCGCCGGTCGGCACGAACGGACGACCCTTCAGGTAGTCGATCGTCGTGTCGTCGACGGCGACCATGCCCGCGCGCGCGCCGGCTTCGATCGCCATGTTGCAGACGGTCATCCGGCCTTCCATCGTCAGCGCGCGGATCGTCGAGCCGCCGAATTCGATCGCGTAGCCCGTGCCGCCGGCCGTGCCGATCTTGCCGATGATCGCGAGCACGATGTCCTTCGCGGTACAGCCGCGCGGCAGCGTGCCCTCGACCTTCACGAGCATGTTCTTGCTCTTTTTCTGCAGCAAGGTTTGCGTCGCGAGCACGTGCTCGACTTCCGACGTGCCGATGCCGTGCGCGAGCGCGCCGAACGCGCCGTGCGTCGACGTGTGCGAGTCGCCGCAGACGATCGTCATGCCCGGCAGCGTCGCGCCCTGCTCCGGCCCGATGATGTGCACGATGCCCTGACGCACGTCGTTCATCTTGAACTGCGTGATGCCGAACGCATCGCAGTTCGCGTCGAGCGTGTCGACCTGCAGCTTCGAGACCGGATCGGCGATGCCGTGGCTTCGATCCGTGGTCGGGACGTTGTGGTCCGACACGGCCAGGTTCGCGCTGATGCGCCACACCGGGCGGTGCGCGACGTTCAGCCCTTCGAACGCCTGCGGGCTCGTGACTTCGTGCAGCAGCTGACGGTCGATGTAGAGCAATGCCGTGCCGTCGTCCTCGGTGTGGACGACGTGGGTATTCCACAGTTTGTCGTAGAGAGTCTGTGCCATGGGTATGCGGGGTCGTTGTGACTACAAGCCTTGCGGATGCGGTCGATTATGCCACGCAGAACGCGCCGCGGCGCGGGCGCGGCGCGAAAAAACCCATTAAAAACAGTGGTTTGGCTGGTAGTGTCAATACCTGTATCGGCATTACCAGCCAAACGGGGAACGTCAGCCGTTCGGGTATTCGCGGTTGATCAGCGCGAGCCGCAGCATGCCGAGCTGCACGCCCGCGCTGCTCAGCAGGTAGAGATCGCGACGCCGCAATGCAGGCAATTGCGCGGCGCTGTCGTAGAACACCGGCAGCGTCAGCCCGGCCGGTACCGCGGCCTGCATTCCCGCAGCGCTCGACACGCGCACGGCGAGCGACGCCTGATCCCGATGCGTGACGATGCCGACCTTGCCGAGCGCCGCGGCCGAGCCGGCCTGTCGGACGATCGCGGCGACGACGCCGTCGGGGGTCGGGATCGGGCTGCCGGCGGCCGGCGCCCGCGTCGCGATCGACGTCACGCCGGCCGTCAGTCCGTACTTCGACGCGAGCACGCTCGCGACTTCCTGCTGCGCGTAAATCGGCGCCGCGGCCTTTTGCCGAAGCTGGAACACCGCATCGGCGATCGCCGCGTTCACCGGGCCCGGGACGGGCGCGGCACCGGACGCGCCCGCGCGGCTGCCGAAGCCGAACGCGGCGATCGTGTTGATGGCGGCCGCATCGACGCCCGGCGGCGTCCATGAGAACGACGTGTCGAGCAGGTAGCCGGTCTCGTCGGCCGCGGTCGCGCGATCGTTCAGTTCGTCGGTCAGCTTGCCGAGCATCTGGCGCTGGAGTTCCGCATCGGACACGGGAGCACCGCTCGCGCGCGCGGGCGCGACGGCGGCGCACGATGCAGCGAGCAGCGAAGAGGAAGCGAGGAAATGGCGGCGGGTCGTCATGGTCATGAGATTCGAGTGGAGAACGGCAGACGTCAGCCCTTCGGAAACGCCTGCATCGTCGCGGCGATCGCGCGGCTCAGCATCTGCGCATACATGTCGTGCACGAGGTAGAGGCTGCGGTTGCGCGTCCACGGCTGGCCCGATTGCGGGTCGTACACGGTCGGGAGCGGCACCTCGGCGACGGCGGCCGCCTTCATGCCGGCCTGCTGCGAGGTCTGGATGCAGCGCTTCGCATGGTCGCGATGGCCGACCACCGCGACGGTGCCCATCGCAGCCGCGCCGCCCGCACGCGTAACCGCCTCGGCCGCGACGCCGGCCGTGCTCAGGTACACGATCGTGCCGTCGCTCGCGATCACCGACTCGACCGACGACAGCACGTCGGCGCCCATCCCGTATTTCGACACGAGAAAGCGCGCGATTTCCCACTGCGCGTAGACCTTGACCGGCTTCAGCTGGCGGATGCGGTACACGGCGTCCGCGAGCGCTTCATTGACGGGCCCCGGATCGGGCAGCGCGGACTGGTTGCCGCCCGTGCTCGACGTGTTGCCGCTCACGGCGTTCGGGCGATTGCCGAAGCTGTACGCGACGATCGCGCCGATCTGCGCGGCCGGCACCATCGGCAGGTCCCAGGTGAAGCCGACATCGGTCAGCGCGGGCAGGATCGCGTCGACCGTCGCCGCATCGCCGAGCTGCGCGTTCAGCTTCGCGGACATCTGCGCGGCCAGCGCCGCATCGGTGAGCGGCGCCGATGCGACGTCGTCGCCACCGCATGCGCTCAACAGCGGCACCGCTGCGATACCGGGTGCGGCGGCAAGGAATTTTCTGCGTGAAGCAGTCGATGCATTCGAATTCATAAGAAATGCGAAACAATGCGAATCGCATGCGGCGGCATGGCGCGGCGGTGCAATTCGCGGGGTCAGGGGAAATGGCAATCTGGCGAATCGCGGAGATCCGCGACGGGCGGCAGCGTCGAAGCGTGAAACGCAGCACGACGCTCCGTCGATTGACGATGCGCGATCGTAGTGCGCGTTTATTAAATTGCGGTGAAGCTGTCGCACACATGCCGACGATCGCCGCGCCGTTTCACCGGCGGACCGATTCGTTTCATCGGTGGTGAGATCGTGGTGCCGCCGTTTCATCGATGGCGCGCGACGCGATTCGCAGGCAGGGTCGCGCACCGCCGGCCGAGCTCCGGATTTCGCGCTACGATGGTGCAATCCGCATGCCCTCGTTCCCACGATCCGTAACCCGGAGCCCACGACGATGAAGCTCGGCATCAACGAATCGCTCGCCCGCCTCGACGATGAAGGCACGCTGTTCACCACGCTGTTTCGACACGGCACGCTCGACATCGAGCTGTACCGGCCGCGCGGCGAGGATCTGCAGACGCCGCACACGCGCGACGAGGTCTACGTGATCGCCGCCGGCACGTCGCGGTTCATCGTGGACGGGCGCGAATGCGGCGTCGCGACGGGCGACGTGCTGTTCGTCCCCGCATTCGCGTCGCACCGCTTCGTCGGCTTCTCCGACGACTTCTCGACCTGGGTGTTCTTCTACGGCCCGGAAGGCGGCGAGCGCGACGAGCGCGATGCGTGATGCGCGGCAAGCACCGCACTTCCCGCACGATCTCCTAGACTGTCTATTCGCAACGGGCGGCGCGCGCCGCCCTTCCCGCCATCACGATGCTGGCATCGCCCGACGCATCGACCGGACAGGAGCATTGCATGCGATACGAACTCTATTACTGGCCCGAAATCCAGGGCCGCGGCGAGTACGTGCGGCTCGCGCTCGAAGCGGCCGAGGCCGACTACGTCGACGTCGCGCGCGAATCGGGGCGCGGCATGGGCGTGTCGGCGATGATGCGGCTGATGGACAGCACGAAGGCCGAATGCGTGCCGTTCGCGCCGCCGTTCCTGAAGGCCGGCGACATGGTCGTCGGGCAGGCCGCGAACATCCTGCTGTTTCTCGGCGCGCGGCTGGGGCTCGCGCCCGACGACGAAGCCGGCCGGCTGTGGGTGCATCAGCTTCAGTTGACCGTCGCCGATTTCGTCACCGAGATCCACGACACGCATCACCCGATCGGCAGCGGCCTTTACTACGAGGACCAGAAGGCCGAAGCCGCCGAGCGCGCGGCCGATTTCCTCGAACATCGGCTGCCGAAATTCCTCGGCTACTTCGATCGCGTGCTCGCGCAGAATCCGCACAAAGGCGGGCACATCGCCGGCAGCGCGCTCAGTTACGCGGATCTGTCGATCTTCCAGCTGATCGAAGGCCTGCGCTACGCGTTCCCGAAGGCGATGAAGCGCGAGGAACGCAAGGTCGCGGGGCTCGTCGGGCTGCACGACCGCGTCGCGGCGCATCCGCCCGTCGCGCGCTATCTCGAGTCGGAGCGCCGCATCCCGTTCAACGACATGGGGATCTTCCGGCACTACCCGGAGCTGGACAAGTAGCGGCGCCACGCCTCCCGCGCGGGTGGATTTCATGAAGGCGCAGCGGCAGCACGCCTGCTTCACCGGAGCCGGCCGCGTTGCGCGAGCCGGCCCCGTCGCCGCGCATGCGCCGCGTCACGCTCAGTGCGGCTGCCCGTGCTGCGCGACCGCCGCATCGACGGCCTCGACCGAGCGCGTGAGCCACGGCCCGATCTCCATCTCCTCGTAGCGCACGAGCCGGCTCTTGCGCACGCGGCGATACGCCCACCAGATCGCGACGAACAGCGGGATCCACACATAGATCGACAGCACTTCCATCCAGTCGACGCGGGCGGCGAAGAACGCCTGGTAATCCTGCCCGAGCGAGATCACGATGCAGATCGCGATCGCGAACAGCGGCCCGAACGGGAACCACTTCGCGCGATACGGCAGCTGCTCGAGCCGGTAGCCTTGTTTCAGAAAGCCCTTGCGGAACCGGTAGTGGCAAACGGCGATGCCGAGCCACGCGATGAAGCCGGTGATGCCGACCGTATTGAGCAGCCACAGATAGATGCTCTGGTTGTTGGTCAACGACGTGAGGAAGCACAGCCCGCCCACCGCCATCGTCGCGTACAGCGCGTTGCGCGGCACGCCGCCCGGCGACAGCGTCGCGAACATCGCGGGCGCACGGCCTTCCGCCGCGAGGTTGTACAGCATCCGCGTGGCCGCATACGTGCCCGAGTTGCCGGCCGACAGCACGGCCGTCAGGATCACGAGGTTCATCGCGCCCGCGGCGAGCGGAAAGCCCGCATGGCTGAACACGAGCGTGAACGGGCTCACGCCGATATCGGTCACGTCGCTCTTGAGCAGGTTCGGATCGGTGTACGGCACCAGCAGGCCGATCACGAAGATCGCGAGCACGTAGAACAGCATGATGCGCCAGAAGATCTGCTTCACCGCGCGCGGGATCGTCTTGCGCGGGTTTTCCGACTCGCCCGCCGTGATCCCGACCAGCTCGGTGCCGAGGAACGAGAAGCCCGCGATCAGCGCGACGCTCATCATCGCGTGCACGCCGCCGACGAACGGCGCGTCGCCGGTCCTGAAGTTGCGCCAGCCGACCGGCTGCCCGTTGCCGAGCAGGCCGACCGCGATCAGCAAGCCCGCCGCGATGAACGCGATCACGGTGACGACCTTGATCAGCGAGAACCAGTATTCGGATTCCCCGAAACCGCGCACGGACAGCGTGTTCAGCAGGAAGATCAGCACCAGGAACCCGGCGCCCCACCACACGCCCGGCACCGCCGGAAACCAGTAGCGCATCACGATCTGCGCGGCGACCAGCTCGATCGCGATCGTCACGGCCCAGCTGTACCAGTAGGTCCAGCCGAGCGCGACGCCGAAGCCTTCGTCGACGTACTTCTCGCCGTAGATCGCGAACGAGCCCGACACCGGCATCAGCGCGGCCATCTCGCCGAGCCCGGTGACGACGAAGTAGACCATCAGCCCGATCGCGATATACGCGGCGATCGCCCCGCCCGGCCCCGCCTGCGCGACCGACGCGCCCGACGCGACGAACAACCCCGTGCCGATCGAGCCGCCGATCGCGATCATCGCGATGTGGCGGCTCTGCAGCCGGCGCTTGAGCGCCGTTCCGGACGGCGCGGCCGTCTGCGCTGCCGCTTGCAAAGCATCCATAGTGTTCACCCTGTTGGATTCGGGCCGCTCGAATTGATTCGGAATACCAATCGATCGGCCCGGTTATCCGCGTCAAAAAATGGTCCTGCCGCCGGGTCGCGCGTCCGATGCCGGCGGCCCGGACGCGCACGGCCGCGTCAGACGACGCTGCGCTTGATCGCCTGCAGCTCGGCCGTCGTCACGATCTTCTCGATCCGGAACCGCGGGCTTTCCAGCCACGCGTTCGCGATCCGCCGGTATTCGTCGAGATCCTCGCACGCGAGCCGCACGAGAAAATCGAACGTGCCGCTGACGAGCCAGCAATCGAGCACGGCCGGATTGGCCCGCATCTCGTCCTCGAACGGCGCCTGCGAACGCCCGTGGTCGGCCAGCACGATCTGCGCGATCACGACGATCGGCTTGGTCGCGCGCGGCGCGTTGATCACCGCGCGGTAGCCTTCGATCACGCCGAGCGCCTCGAGCCGCTCCACGCGTGCCTGGCAGGGCCGCGGCGTGAGGTTCACGAGCTCGGACAGCTTCCGGTAGGAAATCCGCCCGTCGGTACGCAGGATGTCGAGGATCCGGAGATCGATCTTGTCGAGCTGCATCTTCTTGTCGGTCATCCGCGTTCGCTCCGGTCGGGTCGTGGCTGGTGCGCGGAGCGTCTCCTCCGGTTCCGCGCGGGGGCCACATTATCCGGCCGAAGCGGCCGCGCGCCAATCGGCTAGAACCGCAGCGACAGGCAGGTCAGGCCGCCGTCCATCTTGCGGAACTCGCTCGTGTCGATCACGTGCAGCGGCATCCCGAGCGACTGAATCGCGTCGTGCACGCGCGGATAGCCGGCCGGCGTGATCAGCGTGCCGTTCACGCGCAGCGTGTTGCCGGCGTATTCGTCGGCGGCCGAGATCGCGATGCGGCGATAGTCGGCGAACGCCGGATGCGCGGCCAGCGCCTCGGTCACGAGCAGCGTGTCGTCGCCGAGCGCGTTGACGACCGATTTCAGATGCAGCCCCGCGCCAACCGGCACCGCGACGACCGAATAGCCGTAGCGGGCCACCAGCGACTCGAATGCGGCGATGCCCTCGGCATCGGTGCGGCCCGTCAGGCCGATGTAGAAGCGCTTGCCGACCTGCATCACGTCGCCGCCGTCGAGACGGCCTTCCTGCATCGGCAGCAGGTCGCGATGCGCGCCGAGCGCCGCTTCGATGTGCACCGTCTCGCCGCGCCGCGCGGGTGCGCCGGGACGCGTGATCACCGCGAATTCGGGCGTGACGACGGCGACGTCCTCGACGAAGTGCGAATCGGGAAACGCGTCCAGCGGCGGCAGCTCGGTCAGCTCGACGCCGAGCCCGCGCAGCGCGTCGCAGTACGCGTGGAACTGCGTGAGCGTCTTGTCGTAGTCGGGCGCGCCGAGCGCGGCGGTGGTGAGACCCGCGCCGCAGGACGGCGCGGGACGGCGAACGATCGCTTGCGTGAATTGCATCGACTCCTCCATGGTCACGCTGCCCCCGTGCGGCGCACGGGGCAGCTGCGTTGTGTCCGGACCATTATCGGAAGCCAAATTGCGCAATTCGCGTCGAATTCGGGCGCGCCCGCAGCCGATCGCGTCGAATTGCAGGCGGGATGCAGCGGATTCGGCAGACGGCCGCCGGGCGCGGCGCAAACGGCCGTTCCGCGCGGTGCGGATGCGGCCGATGCATGCGGCGCGTCCGTCATGCGCTGACGGGCGCGAACCCCATTTGCGCACGGCCCAGCGGCGTGAGATCGCCCTCGCCGCCGCGTCCGTCGAAGTCGACCTCGAAATGATCGGCCGGGAAATCCGGCGGGCTGTCGCCGCGCAGGAATGCGAGCCGCTGGCGCTGCAGGTACGCGTCGTTCTTCGCGCACCCGGGCGCGGCCGCGATGTACATCACGTTGCTGTCGCCGCTGCCGCGATGCGCATCCTCGACCGCATGCACGACGTCGCCGTGCCAGAACACCGCGTCGCCCGCCTCCATGTGCGGGATCGGCACCAGCGCGTCGAGCAGCAGCGCGTGCCATTCGGGCAGGATCGACAGCGCGCGGCCCGGACGCGCGCCGCACAGGTCGTCGTCGGCGACGTCGTCCTGCAGTGCGCGCAGCACGACATACGCCATCGCGTTCGCGACCGGAATCAGCTGCAGGGTGCCGTCGCCAGGCCCCTGCGGCGTCAGCGCGGTCCAGCCCTGGAACGTGCGGAACATCGAGCACACGGCCGGCGATGGAATCTCCTCGACGTCGGGGCGGAACGCCGCGTCGAACGGATCGTAAGCGCGCCAGCGGCCGGCCAGCACGTGACGATAGACCTGCCGGAAATTCGCGCCGAGCCAGCGCTCGACAGAGCCGCCGTCGACATGCGGCGACAGCCCGAGCGACGTCGAACCCGGCGGCCGGCGGCGGATCCGGTCGGCGTAGGCCGGCACCTGGTCCGGGTCGAAATGCCTGCGCGCGCCGTCGGCATGACGCCACAGGCTGTTCAGGAACACGCGCGCCTGCGTGAGGGCCGGCGACTGCCGCGCGGCCACCTGCGGCTTCGACCAGTAGACGCCGTAGATCTGCGGCTTGCCCGATGCGAGATTGCCGAAGTAGCGGTCCTCGGCGCGTGCATGCAGCCGCTCGGCGAAGCGGTTCGCATCCAGATAGGCGCCGATCTCGTCGTTCCAGTCGCGCGCCTGCTGCGCGTCGAATACGCCGCGGATCACCGCGGCGCCGTGCGTGCGGATCGCGGCGATCGCCTGCGGATCGACGGTGCCGTTCGCGATATCCGCGAATCGCAATACCGGGATCACGTCGCGGCCGTGCGCGTGCGCGCGACGGATCGCGTCGACCTGCCGCGCGATATCGCCCTCCAGTTCGCGGAACGTGGCCGCGTAACCGGGCAGATCGGCGCGCAGCGCCCTTTTCGCCGTGCGGATCGCAACCGGCAGATCGTCAATCGTCAGGTGCATCGTCGTCTCCTCGCTGAATCGTGTGGTGAGGAGCATTCAGCGTACGGCGGACGCATCGCCGCCATCGGCACTATCCGGCCAACTATCGATACAATCCTGACAACCACCTGCTACTCCGGACGATGGCAGACCACGCACAGCTTGTTGCCGTCCGGGTCGCGGAAATACGCGCCGTAGTAGTCGGGGTGATAGTGCGGCCGCAGGCCCGGCGGCCCTTCGCAGGTGCCGCCCTGCTGCAGCGCGAGCGCGTGGCAGCGGTCGACCTGCGCGCGGGTCGGCGCGTCGAATGCGATCGTATGGCCGTTGCCGGGTTCGGGCGCGCGGCCGTCGAGCGGCCGGCCGAAGAAGAACAGCGGCCGGTCGGTGTCGGCCGGCATCCAGCCCGACCAGCCGTCCGGCTCGCTGAACTTCAGCCGCAGCCCGAGTTCCGCGAACAGCGGCGCGTAGAAGTCGTACGCGCGCGCGGTATCGCTGACGCCCACGCAAACATGTGAAAACATGGCATCGCTCCGTCGTGACGATCGATCACGATCATGCCACGGCGCGCTGCCCGCCCTCGCCCGGAGGCCGCGATGAAACCGCAGTACGAGCACGTGACGTTCGCCCCCGGCTGTTCGATCCGCGTGTACCACCGCCAGCTCGCGCGCATTCCGTTCGAATGGCACCGTCATCCCGAGTACGAACTGACGCTGACGCTGAACAGCCGCGGCCAGCGCTTCATCGGCGATCACGTCGCGCGCTATGCGGACGACGATCTGGTGCTCGTGCCGCCCAACCTGCCGCATACGTGGTCGTCGAATGCGCGCATCGATCGCGCGGCGCCGGAAGTCGCGCTCGTCGTCTGGTTCGACGGTGACTGGGCACGACGCGTGGCCGACTGCTGCCCCGAGTACGCGCCGCTGCGCTCGCTGCTGCGGCGCGCGGCGCCCGGCCTTGCATTCGACGCCGATACGGCCCGTGCGATGCGCGCGCGGCTGCCGCAGTTGCTCGACCCTTCGCCGCGCATTCGCCTCGCGGCCGCACTCGACACGCTCGCCGATCTCGCGGACGCCGGCGGAGAACCGCTCGCCACCGCGCAGGCCTACGATCAACCCGATGCAGCGTCGCCGTCCGCGAACGCCGCCGCGCCCGAAGCAGAGCGGCTCGATCGCGTGCTCGACGCGATCGACCGGCAGTTCCACGAGCCGCTGCGCGTCGATGCGCTCGCGGCCGTCGCGCACATGTCCGAACGCACGCTGCAGCGGTTGTTCGTACGGCACCTCGGCGAAAGCGTCGGCCGCTACGTGCAGCGGCTGCGGCTCGCGCATGCGTGCCGCCATCTGGTCGGCACCGACTGGCCGATCGCGACGGTCGCCGCGCGCTGCGGCATTCCGAACGCCGCGAACTTCAACCGCCAGTTCCTCGCCGCGCGCGGGATGACGCCCGGCGCATACCGGCAGTTCTTCGCTCAACACGGCCACGCGCCCGACAGCGACCCCGGCACCGACTCGCCGCCGCTCGACACACGCCCGCCGTCGCTGGAACGCCGCGCCGGCTCGGGCCAGCGTCGGCCGCGCAAATGAAAACACCCCGGCGGGATGTCCCACCGGGGTGTCGGGGCGTTGCAGTTGCCGGACGCGAGCGGCCTTGCGGCCGTTCGCGCCGCGCACGACTTAACGTGCGTTGATCGGCTTCGCTTCGCGCGGCGTGTCGCCGATGAACAGCTGACGCGGACGGCCGATCTTCTGTTCCGGATCCGCGATCATTTCGTTCCACTGTGCGATCCAGCCGACCGTACGTGCCATCGCGAAGATACACGTGAACATCGACGTCGGGATGCCCAGCGCGCGCTGGACGATACCCGAGTAGAAGTCGACGTTCGGGTACAGCTTGCGCGACACGAAGTATTCGTCTTCCAGCGCGATCTTCTCGAGCTGCATCGCGAGCTTGAACAGCGGGTCGTCGTGCAGGCCGAGTTCGTTCAGCACTTCGTAGCACGTTTCGCGCATCAGCTTCGCACGCGGGTCGTAGTTCTTGTACACGCGGTGACCGAAGCCCATCAGCTTCACGCCCGAATTCTTGTCCTTCACCTGCTTGATGAATTCGGGGATGTTGTCCGGCGAACCGATCTGCTCGAGCATGTTCAGCGCGGCTTCGTTCGCACCACCGTGCGCCGGGCCCCACAGACAAGCGATACCGGCCGCGATACACGCGAACGGGTTCGCGCCCGACGAGCCGGCCAGGCGGACCGTCGACGTCGATGCGTTCTGCTCGTGATCGGCGTGCAGGATCAGGATGCGGTCGAGTGCGCGGACGAGCACGTCGTTGACCTTGTACTCTTCGCACGGGTTCGAGAACATCATGTGCATGAAGTTCGCGCTGTACGACAGCGAGTTCTTCGGATACACGAACGGCTGGCCGATGCTGTACTTGTACGCCATCGCGACGAGCGTCGGCAGCTTCGCGATCATGCGGATCGCCGACACTTCGCGGTGACGCGGGTCGTTGATGTCGAGCGAGTCGTGGTAGAACGCGGACAGCGCGCCGACCGCGGCGACCAGGATCGCCATCGGGTGCGCGTCGCGGCGGAAGCCACGGAAGAAGAAGTGCATCTGCTCGTGCACCATCGTGTGCTTCGTGACGGTGTCGACGAATTCCTTCTTTTGCGCCGCGTTCGGCAGCTCGCCCTTCAGCAGCAGGTAGCAGGACTCGAGGAAGTCGGCGTTCTGCGCGAGGTTGTCGATCGGGTAGCCGCGGTACAGCAGTTCGCCCTTGTCGCCGTCGATGTACGTGATCGCCGAATTACAAGCTGCCGTCGACATGAAGCCCGGGTCGTACGTGAACTTGCCGGTCTGGCCGTACAGCTTGCGGATGTCGATCACGTCCGGGCCCATCGTGCCCTTGTAGATCGGCAGTTCGACGCTCGGCGAGTTGTCGCTGAACGATAGCGTGGCTTTAACATCAGACGGAGTCATGGCACATCCTCAATCGAAAATAGAAACGGGATTCGATAACGGGCACAGCGCGTTACACCTTGGCGTTACACGTTGCGCAGCATCTCCAACAGCCGGTGAATATCCTGGCTGTCTAGGTCGCCCTCTGGTTCCTTGCGCGCGAGGAGCAAGTCCATCAGGTCGTTGTCGCTCAGATCGAGCAGGCGCGACAACGCGCCTACGTCTGCATCGGTGAGGTCATGCTCGTATCTGCTGAAGAAACGCTCGAATACGATGTCGTTTTCCAGCAGACCCCGCCGCGCGCGCCAGCGGAGGCGCGCGCGACGGTGCGGGTCGGATTGATGCGAATCGTCGCTCATCACAAACTTTAAACCGCGCGGCGAACCATCAGTTCCTTGATCTTGCCGATCGCCTTCGTCGGGTTCAGGCCCTTCGGGCAAACGTCGACGCAGTTCATGATCGTGTGGCAACGGAACAGACGGTACGGGTCTTCCAGGTTGTCGAGACGCTCGCCGGTGGCGGTGTCGCGGCTATCCGCGATGAAGCGGTAAGCCTGCAGCAGGCCGGCCGGGCCGACGAACTTGTCCGGGTTCCACCAGAAGCTCGGGCACGACGTCGAGCAGCTCGCGCACAGAATGCACTCGTACACGCCGTCGAGCTCGTCGCGTTCTTCCGGCGACTGGAGGCGTTCCTTCTCCGGCGGCGGCGCGTCGTTGATCAGGTACGGCTTGATCGAGTGATACTGGTTGAAGAAGTGCGTCATGTCGACGATCAGGTCGCGCACGACAGGCAGGCCCGGCAGCGGGCGCAGCACGATCTTCTGCGGCAGGTCGTTCAGGTTCGTCAGGCACGCGAGACCGTTCTTGCCGTTGATGTTCATCGCGTCCGAACCGCACACGCCTTCACGGCACGAACGGCGGAACGACAGCGTCTCGTCGACGGCCTTCAGCTTGACCAGTGCGTCGAGCAGCATGCGCTCATGCTGGATCTCGAGCTCGTACGTCTGCATGCGCGGTGCCGCGTCCTTGTCCGGATCGTAGCGGTAGACTTCAAAAATGCGTTTTGCCATTTCGGATTCCTTTGACTCGGCTTAGAACGTGCGCGGCTTCGGCGGCACGGAGTCGACCGTCAGCGGCTTCATTTGAACCGGCTTGTAGTCGAGGCGATCGCCTTCGCTGTACCACAGCGTGTGGCGCAGCCAGTTGTCGTCGTCGCGGTGTTCGTAATCGCTGTGCGCGTGCGCGCCGCGGCTTTCCTTGCGCGCTTCCGCCGACACCATCGTCGCGCGGGCGACTTCGATCAGGTTCTCCAGCTCGAGCGCTTCGACGCGCGCGGTGTTGAACACCTTCGACTTGTCCTTCAGGTGGATGTTTTCCACGCGGGCCTTCAGGCCGGCCATCTGGTCGACGCCTTCCTTCAGCAGCGCCGACGTGCGGAACACGCCTGCGTGCTTCTGCATCGTCGCACGGATGTCGTTCGCGACGTCCTGCGTGTACTCGCCCGAGCTCGACTTGTCGAGCTTGTTCAGACGCGCCAGCGAGAACTCGCCTGCATCGGCCGGCAGCGGCTTGTGTTCCTTCTGGTTCTTCACGTGCTCGACGATGTGGTTGCCGGCCGCACGGCCGAACACCACGAGGTCCAGCAGCGAGTTCGTGCCGAGGCGGTTCGCGCCGTGCACGGACACGCACGAGCACTCGCCCACTGCGTAGAAGCCGTTGACCGGATCCTTGTGGCCGCGCGACGTGCCGACGACCTGACCGTGGATGTTGGTCGGGATGCCGCCCATCTGGTAGTGGATCGTCGGGACGACCGGGATCGGTTCCTTGATCGCGTCGACGTTCGCGAACTTCAGCGCGATTTCGCGGATCGACGGCAGACGCTTCATGATCGTCTCGGCGCCGATGTGCGACAGGTCGAGCAGCACGTGATCCTTGTTCGGACCGACGCCGCGACCTTCCTTGATTTCCTGGTCCATCGAACGCGACACGAAGTCACGCGGCGCCAGGTCCTTCAGCGTCGGTGCGTAGCGTTCCATGAAGCGCTCGCCGTTCGCGTTGCGCAGGATACCGCCTTCGCCGCGCACGCCTTCGGTGATCAGCACGCCCGCGCCGGCCACGCCGGTCGGGTGGAACTGCCAGAACTCCATGTCCTGCAGCGCGATGCCCGAGCGGGCAGCCATGCCGAGGCCGTCGCCGGTGTTGATGAACGCGTTGGTCGATGCCGCGAAGATCCGGCCTGCGCCGCCCGTCGCGAACAGCGTCGTCTTGCCTTCCATGATGTAGACGTCGCCCGTCTCCATCTCGAGGGCCGTCACGCCGAGCACGTCGCCGTCCGCGTCGCGGATCAGGTCGAGCGCCATCCATTCGACGAAGAACTGCGTCTTCGCCTCGACGTTCTGCTGGTACAGCGTGTGCAGCAGCGCGTGACCGGTACGGTCGGCGGCCGCGCATGCGCGCTGGACCGGCTTCTCGCCGTAGTTCGCGGTGTGGCCGCCGAACGGACGCTGGTAGATCGTGCCGTCCGCGTTACGGTCGAACGGCATGCCGAAGTGTTCCAGTTCGTACACGACGTTCGGTGCTTCGCGGCACATGAACTCGATCGCGTCCTGGTCGCCGAGCCAGTCGGAACCCTTGATCGTGTCGTAGAAGTGGAAGTGCCAGTTGTCTTCGCTCATGTTGCCGAGCGACGCGCCGATGCCGCCCTGTGCGGCCACCGTGTGCGAACGGGTCGGGAACACCTTCGACAGCACGCCGACCGACAGGCCCGCGCGCGACAGTTGCAGCGCTGCGCGCAAGCCCGAGCCGCCCGCGCCGACGATCACCACGTCGAACTTGCGGCGCGGCAGGGAAGTTTTGATTGCAGCCATTCTTTACACTCTCCAGAGAATCTGCGCGGCGTAGCCCGCACATGCGAGCAGCCAGACGATGGTCAGCGATTGCAGCAGCAGGCGCACACCGACGGGCTTCACGTAGTCCATCCAGATGTCGCGCACGCCGACCCATGCGTGGTAGAAGAGGGAAAGCAGCGTCACGAAGGTCGCGAGCTTCATCCATTGCGCGGAGAAGATCGATGCCCAGCCTTCGTACGAGAAGTCATGCGCGCCGAAGAACAGGACGAGCAGAATGACCGTGTAGACCGCCATGATCGTGGCGGTGACGCGCTGCGCGAGCCAGTCGCGCAGGCCGTAGTGAGCGCCGACGACGAGGCGCTTCGAGCCGATTCGGTTATTGGCTGCCATTTTCTTAGAATGCTCCGAACAGTTTGAGTGCCATGGCGATCGTCAGCGCGATCGAGACGACAAAGACGACGACGGCCGTCCGCTTGCCGCCTTCCTTCGAGACGGCGTCGTGGTTGACGTCCATCAGCAGGTGGCGAATGCCGGCGCAGAAATGGTGGAGGAACGCCCAGGACAGCGCGAGGACGATCAGCTTGACGACGATGTTGGAGAGGAAAGCCTTGAAGACTTCGAAGCTGAGCTCGGAGGTGAGGCTCTGGTCGAAGAGGAACAGCAGGAACGGCAGGAACAGGAACAGCAGCGCGCCGCTGACTCGGTGGAGAATCGACAATATCGCCGCCAGCGGCATGCGATATTTCAAGGTGATGTCGCCGATTCCGATGTTCCGGTATTCCGGCCTCGGCTTTCTTACTGCGTCAGTCATGCTAGACCCCTACTATGTTGTCACACTAATCCGCGATTTTAGCGCCTTTTTATATCGCGCTGCAGCGAAAGTCTGCTCTGGATCATTACGCGAACGGGAATAAAGGCGGCCCGAAACGTGCTACGCGAAAACGGGAAACCCGCGTGCACGCTGCTTGTGCCGATCCGTCGTCAGCTCAAGTCATTCTGATAGTAATACCCGGTTGTGACATACCAGCCGCGCCGCACTTCCACCGGCCGGTCTCCGTATGTATAGGACACGCGCTCGACCGACAGCAACGGAAAACCCGCCGGCACGTGCAGCAGGTCGGCCACCGCCGGCTCCGCCGCCACCGCGCGGATCTTCTCCGTCGCGCGGATCATCCGCGTGCCGAATTCCGTCTCGAACATCGCGTAGAGCGGGCCCTTGTACTCGCTCAGCCGCTCGAACGTCAGCCCGCGGAACATCGCGCCCGGCAGCCAGATCTCGTCGAGCACCGTCACTTCGTTCTCGAATTCCAGCAGGCGACGCACCTGCACGACCGGATCGGCCGGCTTCAGGTCGAGCTGCCGCGCGATCTCGGCCGGCGCGCGCAGGCGCCGGCATTCGAGCAGGCGGCTCACGTGCGGATGCTCGGCGCCGTCGTCGGCCAGCAGCCGCAGGAAGCGGAACTGCGCGCGATCTTCATTGTGCGTCGCAACAAAAGTACCTTTGCCCTGCCGCCGGACCACGAGGTTTTCCGCGGCCAGTTCGTCGATCGCCTTGCGAACGGTGCCCTGGCTGACCTTGTAACGGGCAGCCAGCTCCACCTCGCTCGGGATGATCTCGCCCGGCTTCCATTCACCGGATTCGAGACTTTGCGTGATCAATGACTTGATCTGCTGGTATAACGGACTGAAGGTCGGCGACGGCGAAGCGGCAGGCGCAGGCGCCGGCACGGAATCGCCCGCGCCCGGCTGCCCTGGGCCGCCTGCGCCGGTCGGATTCGCGTTGTTCGCCTGGTTCGATGTCATGGCGCGCATTTCATCACAAACCGCGCTTTTCCGTCCACTCAAATTCCGCAAAACATCTGTCTTATATAAGACATATGATACCGTTTGACTTTGGGTCCATCGGCTCCTACACTCCGGGGCGAGCAAGGGTTCGCGGGTGCAAAATGCGTCCCCGGCTACGTGCCACGGCCGTCTCCAGGTTCACCGCGTCTGCCTTTCGCGAATCCTCCGCCCTGCTTCAATGCAACGCTACGCGTAACGCGCATAGAATGGCGTTTTGCCTAGCGTCCACCGCTTCACCCGTCCTGGAGATTTTCAATGGCTAAGCCCGCAAAGCGCGTTGCCGTCACCGGCGCCGCAGGTCAAATCGCTTACTCCCTGCTGTTCCGCATCGCGAACGGCGACCTGCTCGGCAAGGACCAGCCGGTCATCCTGCAACTGCTCGACCTCCCGCAAGCCCAAGCCGCCGTCAAAGGCGTCGTGATGGAACTCGACGATTGCGCGTTCCCGCTGCTCGCGGGCGTCGTGATCACCGACGATCCGAAGGTTGCATTCAAGGATGCAGACGTCGCGCTGCTGGTCGGTGCACGTCCGCGCTCGAAGGGCATGGAGCGCAAGGACCTGCTGTCGGCGAACGCCGAGATCTTCACGGTCCAGGGCGCTGCGCTGAACGAAGTCGCGAGCCGCGACGTGAAGGTGCTGGTCGTCGGCAACCCGGCGAACACCAACGCGTACATCGCGATGAAGTCGGCACCGGATCTGCCGAAGAAGAACTTCACGGCGATGCTGCGCCTCGACCACAACCGCGCGCTGTCGCAGCTCGCCGCCAAGTCGGGCAAGCCGGTCGCGTCGATCGAGAAGCTCGCCGTGTGGGGCAACCACTCGCCGACGATGTACCCCGACTTCCGCTTCGCGACCGTCGAAGGCGAGTCGCTGCTGAAGCTGATCAACGACGACGTGTGGAACCGCGACACGTTCATCCCGACCGTCGGCAAGCGCGGCGCGGCGATCATCGAAGCGCGCGGCCTGTCGTCGGCGGCGTCGGCAGCCAACGCGGCGATCGACCACGTGCGTGACTGGGTCCTCGGCACGAACGGCAAGTGGGTCACGATGGGCATCCCGTCGGACGGCTCGTACGGCATCCCCGAAGACATCATCTACGGTGTGCCGGTCACGTGCGAAAACGGTGAGTACAAGCGTGTCGAAGGCCTCGAAATCGACGCGTTCTCGCGCGAGAAGATGGACGGCACGCTGGCCGAGCTGCTCGAAGAGCGCGACGGCGTCGCCCACCTGCTGAAGAACTAAGCAGGCTGCATGGCCGGGCCGCCTGCGGGCGGCCCGGCCACGGCACGGGCGGCGGGGCTGCAACCGGCCCCGCCGCCCGATCCGATCCGGGCACGTTTTGCCGCTCCAGGCGCCCCGCGCGCCGGCCCAGAACGTGCCCGAATCCGATTTTCTCCACGTTGCCCGCTTCCTTGACGTAGAAGAGATGTCCGCGCTCACTCCTGCACAAGTGCTGTACGACGGGGCGTCCCCGCCCGCGATCCTGCCCTGCTGCGATCACTACGCGGGCAGCGAGAAGCTGATGCGCAAGTCGCTCGCGCTCCAGGCCGAACTCGGCCCCGTGTTCGACATCACGCTCGACTGCGAGGACGGCGCGGCCGTCGGCCAGGAAGCCGCGCACGCGCAGCTCGTCGCCGAACTCCTCGGCGGCGCCGAGAACCGCTTCGGGCGGGTCGGCGTCCGCATCCACGACTTTTCCCATCCGCACTGGCGCGACGACGTGCGCATCGTGCTGCGCGCCGCGCGCGCGCCGGCCTACGTCACGCTGCCGAAGATCGCGAGCGCCGCCGACGCGGCCGAGATGGTCGCGTTCATCGAAGGCACGCGCCGCGAGCTCGGCCTCGCGCAGCCGATTCCGGTGGATGTGCTGGTCGAGACGCACGGCGCGCTCGCCCAGGCGGCCGCCCTCGCCGCGCTGCCGCTGGTCGGCACGCTGAGCTTCGGGCTGATGGACTTCGTGTCCGCGCATCACGGCGCGATTCCCGATGCGGCGATGCGCTCGCCCGGCCAGTTCGACCACCCGCTCGTGCGCCGCGCGAAGCTGGAAATCGCCGCCGCCTGCCATGCGCACGGCAAGACGCCGTCGCACAACGTGACGACGGAAGTGCGCGACATGGCCGTCGTCGCCGGCGACGCACGCCGCGCGCGCGACGAGTTCGCGTTCACGCGGATGTGGAGCATCCATCCCGCGCAGATCCGCCCGATCGTCGACGCGTTCGCGCCGCGCACCGATGAAGTCGCGCTAGCCGCCGACATCCTGCTGGCAGCGCAGGCCGCCGACTGGGGCCCGACGCGCCACGGCGATACACTGCACGATCGCGCGAGCTACCGCTATTACTGGTCGGTGCTGCGCCGCGCACGGGCGACCGGCCAGCCGGTGCCGGCCGAGGCCGCGCCGCTGTTCGGCCCGGCCGCCGGAGACGCGCGGTGAGCGCGCGCCGACACACGAATTTCATCGAATCACCGGGGCGCGAACCCGAGACGGGTTGGCGAAACGACAAAAAACGTAACGGAGCCCGAAAACCTGATATGAGCGCGGCCAAATAGGTGAAAATAGCGGCCGCTGCGCGCTTCCGGGGCGCGTGCAGTTTCAAACCGGCCGGCGGTGTCAGCTGCCGGCCCTTGTCAACTGATTATCGAAAGGTTCTGACTCCATGAAGAAACTCCTGATCGCTACCGCCATCGGCGCCTTGTCCGCCACGATGCTGGTGTCGGCTCCGAGCGCGTTCGCCCAGGATACGGCGACGACTGCGAAGAAGACGGCCAAGCGCCCGGCGCCGGCCAAGCGCATCGTTCCGCGCAGCAAGAAGGCACAGGCGCGTGCCGCGGCCAAGGTCGATCCGGTACCGGACGGCGCGGCCAAGTGGTCGTGCAAGGACGGCCTGTCGTTCGACCTCGCCGGCGACATGAAGCGTGACCAGGTCGTCACGGTTCACTGGGCGAAGAAGAACTACAAGCTGCCGCGTCAGGCCACGACGACGGGCGCCGACACGTTCTATGATCCGGCAGCAGGCTTCAAGCTGGTCGTGATCCCGAGCAAGGCGATGCTGTTCAGCGACGCGAACGGCGGCGAGCGTCTCGCCGACGAATGCGTGACGCCGGAAATGGCGCAAGGCACGCCGGCTCCGACGCAATCGAACGAGCTGAAGCCGGCAACGAACTAAGCGCGCTCTCCCGAGCTCCTCGATGTCCGCCTCGGTCTCCAACGTCCGCCCCGCTCCGGATACGGTACTCGTCGATATCGTCGACTACGTGCTGAACACCGGCATCGACAGCGCGCTCGCGCTGGAGACGGCGCGTCATTGCCTGATCGACACGCTCGGATGCGGACTCGAGGCGCTGTCCTACCCGGCCTGCACCAAGCTGCTCGGCCCCGTCGTGCCGGGCACGATCGTGCCGAACGGCGCGAAGGTGCCCGGCACGTCCTTCCAGCTCGATCCCGTCCACGCTGCTTTCGACCTCGGCGCGATGATCCGCTGGCTGGACTTCAACGACACCTGGCTCGCCGCCGAATGGGGTCATCCGTCCGACAACCTCGGCGGGATCCTGGCGACGGCCGACTGGCTGTCCCGCACGGCCGTCGCGGCCGGCAGGAAGCCGCTTGCGATGCGCGACGTGCTCGTCGCGATGATCCAGGCCCACGAGATCCAGGGCTGCCTCGCACTCGAGAATTCATTCAACGCAGTCGGGCTCGACCACGTGCTGCTCGTGAAAGTGGCGTCGACGGCCGTCGTCGGCCGCCTGCTCGGGCTCACGCGCGACGAGCTGATCAACGCGGTATCCAACGCATTCGTCGACGGCCACGCGCTGCGCACCTACCGCCACGCGCCGAACACCGGTTCGCGCAAGTCGTGGGCGGCCGGCGACGCGACGTCCCGCGCGGTGCGCCTCGCGCTGATCGCGAAAACGGGTGAAATGGGCTACCCGTCGGCGCTCACCGCGAAAACCTGGGGCTTCTACGACGTGCTGTTCGACGGCAAGCCGTTCCGCTTCCAGCGCCCGTACGGAACGTACGTGATGGAAAACGTGCTGTTCAAGATCGCGTTTCCCGCCGAATTCCATGCGCAGACGGCCGCCGAGGCCGCGCTGCAGCTGCACGCGCAGCTCGCCGCGGCGGGCCGCACGACCGACGAAATCAGCCGGATCACGATCCGCACGCACGCGGCCGCGATCCGCATCATCGACAAGCAGGGCCCGCTCGCCAATCCGGCCGATCGCGACCACTGCATCCAGTACATGGTCGCCGTGCCGCTGCTGTTCGGCCGGCTGACCGCGGCCGATTACGAAGACGCGGTCGCCGCCGATCCGCGCATCGACGCGCTGCGCGCGAAAACCGTGTGCGTCGAGGATCCGCAGTTCACGAAGGATTACCATGACCCGGCCAAGCGGTCGATCGCGAATGCGCTGACGATCGAATTCGCGGACGGGTCGACGCTTGCCGAAGTAGCGGTCGAATACCCGATCGGCCATCAGCGACGCCGTGCGGACGGCATCCCGCTCCTGGTCGAGAAGTTCCGGACCAACCTCGCCCGCCGTTTCCCGGCAAAGCAGCAACAAGCGATTCTCGACGTGTCGCTGGACCAGGCAAAGCTCGAAGCGATGCCGGTCGATGAGTACGTCGACTTGTATGTGATATAGCCGTCATCTACAGGACTCTTTGTTTCCTAGCCTTAAACCCAGGAAAATCACCATGGCCCACAATCTCCACAAGACCCTCAAGGAATTCGACAGCGGTTCCGGCAAAGGCAAGTTCTACTCGCTGCCGCAGCTCGGCAAGGAACTGAAGACGAAGATCGAGCGCCTCCCGGTGTCGATCCGTATCGTGCTCGAGTCCGTGCTGCGCAACTACGACGGCAAGAAGATCACCGAAGAACACATCGAGCAGCTCGCGAACTGGCAGCCGACCGCGAAGCGCGTCGACGAGATTCCGTTCGTGGTGTCGCGCGTCGTGCTGCAGGACTTCACGGGCGTGCCGCTGCTCGCCGACATCGCGGCCATGCGCGGCGTCGCGGAGCGTTCGGGCAAGAATCCGAAGAAGATCGAGCCGCTGGTCCCGGTCGATCTCGTCGTCGACCACTCGGTGCAGATCGACTACTTCCGCCAGAAGGACGCGCTCGACCTGAACATGAAGCTGGAATTCCAGCGCAACAACGAGCGCTACCAGTTCATGAAGTGGGGCATGCAGGCGTTCGACACGTTCAAGGTCGTGCCGCCGGGCGTCGGCATCGTCCACCAGGTGAACCTCGAATATCTCGCGCGCGGCGTCCACAAGAAGACGGACGGCGGCGACACCGTGTACTACCCGGATACCCTCGTCGGCACGGACAGCCACACGACGATGATCAACGGCATCGGCGTGGTCGGCTGGGGCGTGGGCGGCATCGAGGCCGAAGCCGGCATGCTCGGCCAGCCGGTGTACTTCCTGACGCCGGACGTCGTCGGCGTCGAGCTGAAGGGCAAGCTGCGCGAAGGCGTGACGGCCACCGACCTGGTGCTGACGATCACCGAAATGCTGCGCAAGGAAAAGGTCGTCGGCAAGTTCGTCGAATTCTTCGGCGAAGGCACGAAGTCGCTGTCGCTGCCGGACCGCGCAACGATCGGCAACATGGCGCCGGAATACGGCGCGACGATGGGCTTCTTCCCGGTCGACGAAAAGACCATCGAATACTTCGAAGGCACGGGCCGCACGAAGGCGGAAATCGCCGCGTTCGAGAACTACTTCAAGGCCCAGAAGCTGTTCGGCATTCCGAAGGCGGGCGACATCGACTACACGAAGACGGTCACGCTGGATCTCGCCACGGTCGCCCCGTCGCTGGCCGGCCCGAAGCGCCCGCAGGACCGCATCGAGATCGGCAACGTCAAGTCGACGTTCACCGAGCTGTTCTCGAAGCCGGTCGCGGAAAACGGCTTCGCGAAGAAGGCGGACGACCTGAACGCGCAGTACACGACGAGCAACGGCGTCGACGTGAAGAACGGCGACGTGCTGATCGCCGCGATCACGTCGTGCACGAACACGTCGAACCCGAGTGTGCTGCTGGCTGCCGGCCTGCTCGCGAAGAAGGCCGTCGAAGCCGGCCTGACCGTCGCGCCGCACATCAAGACCTCGCTCGCGCCGGGATCGCGCATCGTCACCGAATACCTGACGAAGACGGGCCTGCTGCCCTACCTCGCGAAGCTCGGCTTCGAAGTCGCCGCCTACGGCTGCACGACCTGTATCGGCAACGCGGGCGACCTGACGCCGGAACTGAACGAAGCGATCACGAAGAACGACATCGTCGCGGCAGCCGTGCTGTCGGGCAACCGTAACTTCGAGGCGCGCATCCACCCGAACATCCGCGCGAACTTCCTCGCGTCGCCGCCGCTGGTCGTCGCCTACGCGATCGCCGGCAACATCACGCGCGACCTGATGACCGAGCCGGTCGGCAAGGGCAAGGACGGCTACGACATCTACCTCGGCGACATCTGGCCGACGAGCGAGGAAATCCACGCGCTGCTCAAGTTCGCGCTCGACCCGAAGAAGTTCGAGGACAACTACTCGAAGCTGACCAAGAAGGGCGACCTCTGGAGCAAGATCGAGGGCGAGACGGGCCAGGTCTACGACTGGCCGAAGTCGACCTACATCGCGGAGCCGCCGTTCTTCGGCAACGACTTCTCGATGGAGCCGGCCGATTCGATCCCGACGGTCAAGGGCGCGCGCGCGCTGGGCATCTTCGGTGACTCGGTCACGACCGACCACATCAGCCCGGCAGGCTCGATCAAGGAAGATTCGCCGGCAGGCAAGTGGCTGAAGGAGAACGGCGTGCAGAAGGCCGACTTCAACAGCTACGGTTCGCGCCGCGGCAACCACGACGTGATGATGCGCGGCACGTTCGCGAACGTCCGGATCAAGAACCTGATGATCCCGGCGAAGGCGGACGGCACGCGCGTCGAAGGCGGCCTGACGATTCACCAGCCGAGCGGCGAACAGCTGTCGATCTACGATGCGGCGATGAAGTACGTCGACGCCGACACGCCGACCGTCGTGTTCGCGGGCGAAGAGTACGGCACGGGCTCGTCGCGCGACTGGGCCGCGAAGGGCACGCAGCTGCTCGGCGTGAAGGCCGTGATCGCACGCAGCTTCGAGCGGATCCACCGCTCGAACCTGGTCGGCATGGGCGTGCTGCCGCTGCAGTTCAAGGGCGCGGACAGCATCCAATCGCTCGGCATCACCGGCGAAGAGACCTACGACATCGAAGGCCTCGGCGACGACTTCAAGCCGCAGCAGGACGTCACGCTCGTGATTCACCGCAAGAACGGCGAAACGACCCGCGTGCCGGTGCTGCTGCGCATCGATACGCCGATCGAAGTCGACTACTACAAGCACGGCGGTATCCTGCCGTTCGTGCTGCGCTCGCTGCTCGCAGCGTAAGCGCGCGGCTTTTGCAGGTGCCGCAGCCGCCTCGCGGCGGTTGCGGCCGATTTGGAAGCCCGACCTCGTGTCGGGCTTTTTTTTACCTGCGGGGCGGTGTACCGGCGCGCCGCCGCGTCATGCGGCCTTGTCGGCGCGTGTCCTGCCGCCTGCGGCCGGCCGCGCATTCTTCTTCAGGTGCGCGCGGTTGTAGTCGATCGCCGCGCGAACGAGACGCTTCAGCGCCCGTTTGTCGAGCTTGTCGCCTTCGAGGAAATCGATCGCACGCCGCGCATTGCCTTCAAGGCCCGCATTGAACAGCCCGTCGGGATCGGACAGGTGCGCGCCATGCATGAACGTGAGCTTCACCTTGCCCTTGTGCGCGTTCGCGACCGCGATCATCCCGTCGCACGACCATACCGGGCTGCCCATCCATTTCCATTCCTCGACGATGTCCGCTTCGGCGTCGAGGATTGTCTGGCGGAGATCGGCGAACGTCTTGCCGCGCCAGTCGGCAATACCGGCGATCAGCGCGTCGATGCGTTCCGACGGGCTCGGGTCCGATGCCGCGCTCATGAGCGGGCCTCCGTGCCTTCGTCAGGACGGGCCAGCACCTGTTCGAGCGACTCGAAGAACCGCGCCCACCCGTGCTGCGCACCGCGGTACGCCTGCTCCTGATCCGCGCGGAAACCGGCCTGCTCCATCCGCAACAGCGTGCCGACCGGCGTCGGCGTGAGCGTCCAGGTGACGACGCTTTCCAGGCCGTACGCGGCCCACGTGTAGGACAGCACGCGCTGCGGCTCGATCGTCAGCAACGTGCAGTCGACCGAACCCCAGTCCGCGCGGAAGCTGAACGCGCGGCCCGCGACGGGCTCGAAATCGCTCTGCATCAGCCATGCCTCGATCAGATGCGGTTGCGTGAGCGCACGCCAGACCTTCTCCGGCGGATGCGACAGTTCCCGTTCGACGACGACGGTGCGTGTTTCAGTGGTGGCCTGGTTCATGACTGATCCATCCTCTTGAGCAGATCTTCGAGCGCGTCGAACCGGTTCTGCCAGAAGCCTGCCATCTGGCTGGTCCAGTCGATCAACGGAGTCAGCGCTTGCGGCTGTGCGCTGTAGTGCGTCTGCCGGCCTTCGTGACGGTCGCTCACGAGCCCGGCCTGCTTCAGTACCCCCAGATGCTTCGATACCGCCGGCTGCGTCACGCCTGCGTGCGCCGTCAGCGCGGCAACCGTCAGCTCGCCCTCCTCGCACAGCCGCTCGAAGAGCGCGCGGCGGGTCGGATCGGCAAGCGTCCTGAACAGCATGTCGGGAACGTTTTGCATGGCTTGATTCATAACCCGATAGTTATGGATTCAAGAATATCCCCGGATCGACGCACGTCAAGGAGCGATTTCGCAGGAAGCATCAGGCGATCCTGCAGCGGGGCCGTTCGCCGGAACGGACGGAATGGCGGCGAATCGGCTTGCGAAGAACATCACGCGCGCGTCGAGGCAGCGCCACCGTCCGATTCGAGCGTTTCTTCTAATCTGCTCGCCGGACGCTCCAACCGAAAGCACGCTGCAAGACTCGCCACTACGTCGTTCCACAGTTCGGGAAACGCGCGCGATCGACGGGTTCCGTTTTTATGCATTCGCGCATTCGTACGTCGTCGCGCCGGCCGCGCGGCAACGCCTGACCACATATTGCAACGCGCAATGCGTTCACGCGCGATCGAAAGCGCCGCTCACACACGGTCCTTCGCTCTGCAATCGCGCGCAATCCACTGCCGAAACGAACGAGTCGTGCGCGCAATCGCCAGCGACCGATGCGCGGTCGCGTGGCGAACCGGTTCCCTTTGCCGCGGGCCGCTGCCGCATGCATGAACGACGCATCGCCGGCACGCGAGCACGCCGATGTCAGAACTGACAGCTATGGAAACTGGCAGCTACCTGAACGGCACCGACGCCCTACGCTCGTCACCGCTCGCGGCCCCACAAGGGCCGGGGCTTCCAGCAACGTCGTCTCTCCTAAAAAGGACTCCCGATGAAAAGGAACGCCTGGTTTGCCCTTCCCCTTCCGTCGCCGCGCCGCCTCGCGTGCGCGTGGCCGCTCGTGCTCGCCGCCGGCGCGGCACATGCGGCGACGGACTGGGTCGACACCCACACGAAGGCCTTTCTGACCGGCCCGCAATTGATGGCGCGCAGCGCCGCACCGTCGCTCGAACTCGCGGCCGGCGAAACGGCCGACATCGTCGTCAGCCTGAAGCTGCGCAACGCGGCGCAGCTCAAGCAGCTCGCGCACGACGTGAACCGGCCCGGCAACGCGCATTACCGCCAGTACCTGACGCACGAACAGTTCCTCGCCAGCTACGCGCCGACCGACGCGCAAGTGAAATCGGTCGTCGACTATCTGCGCAAGAGCGGCTTCGTGAACATCGAGGTCGCGCCGAACCGGCTGCTGGTGTCCGCGCGCGGCACGGCCGGCACGGTGAAGACCGCGTTCAACACGTCGCTCGTGCACTTCGAGTACGCGGGCCGCTCGGGCTTCGCGAACGCGTCGGCCGCGCAGGTGCCGCGCGCGCTCGGCGACGTCGTCGGCTCGGTGCTCGGGCTGCAGAACGTCGCGCGCGCACGGCCGATGCTGCGCATCGGCAACGTCGCGAAGCCGCAGGCGCTCGCGGCCGGCACGGCCACCGGCCACTATCCGAAGGAATTCCCGGGCCTCTACAACGCGACCGGCGTGCCGACCGCGGCCGGCGTGAGCGTCGGCATCATCACGATCGGCGGCGTATCGCAGACGCTGCAGGACCTGAAGCAGTTCACGTCGAGCAACGGCTACGGCACGGTCGCGACCCAGACCGTGAAGACCAACGGCACCGGCACGACCGGCAGCTACAGCGACGACCAGGACGGCCAGGGCGAATGGGATCTCGACAGCCAGTCGATCGTCGGTTCGGCCGGCGGCCAGGTCGGCAAGCTCGTGTTCTACATGGCTGACCTGAACGCCGCCGGCAACACGGGGCTCACGCAGGCGTTCAACCGCGCGGTGTCGGACAACACCGCGAAGGTGATCAACGTGTCGCTCGGCTGGTGCGAGACCGACGCGAACGCGGACGGCACGATCGACGCCGAAGAGCAGATCTTCACGACGGCTGCCGCGCAGGGTCAGACGTTCTCGGTGTCGTCGGGCGACGAAGGCGTGTACGAGTGCAACAACCGCGGCTATCCGGACGGCGCGAACTACACGGTGTCGTGGCCGGCCGCGTCGCCGCACGTGCTCGCGATCGGCGGCACGACGCTGTACACCACGTCGGCGGGTGCGTTCTCGAACGAAACGGTGTGGAACGAAGGCCTCGACGGCAACGGCAAGCTGTGGGCGACGGGCGGCGGCGTCAGCACGGTGCTGCCGGCGCCGGCGTGGCAATCGGGCAGCAATCGTCAGTTGCCCGACGTATCGTTCGATGCCGCGCAAAGCACGGGCGCGTACATCTACAACTACGGCCAGTTGCAGCAGATCGGCGGCACGAGCCTCGCCGCGCCGATCTTCACCGGCTTCTGGGCGCGTCTGCTCGCGGCGAACGGCACGGGTATCGGTTTCCCGGCTGCGAAGTTCTATGCGGACATCCCGTCGAATCCGTCGCTCGTGCGCTATGACGTCGTGTCAGGGAACAACGGCTATCAGGGGTATGGCTACAGAGCAGGCACCGGCTGGGATCTGACGACCGGCTTCGGCAGCCTGAACATCGCGAACCTCAATAAGCTGATCCAGACGGGCGGCTTCTGAGCCCGACGCGACGGCCGGCGCGCGGCGGTCGTTCGCCGCGCACCGGCCGGGAAAGATTCGGGCAGCGGGCGGGCGCGGAGCCCTACTCCGTCGCCCGCTCGTTCGTCGCTGTCGTCGCTGTCGTCGCTGTCGTCGCTGTCGTCGCTGTCGTCGCTGTCGTCGCTGTCGTCGCTGTCGTCGCGACCGACGCGACCGGCGCGCCGGCCCGGTGCGATGGCGCGAAGAGCCGCAGCCCGCTCGCCACGCTCGCCGCCCCGGCAAAACCCGCCCCGAGCATCAGCGCGAGCGTCGGCCCGTGACGCCCCGCGATCCCGAACGACAGCGCGACGAGCGCCGCGCCGGTCGCCTGCCCGATCAGCCGCGCGGTCGCGATGATCCCGCTCGCACCGCCGCTGCGCTCGGGCGGCGCGCTCGACATCAGCGCCTTCAGGTTCGGCGACTGGAAGAAGCCGAAGCCCGCGCCGCACAGCATCATCCGCCAGCCGATGTCGACGACGCTCGGCGCTGCCGGCAACGCGGCGAGCGACACCATCCCCGCGCTCAGCAGCGCGAGCCCGATCGCACCGAGCAATCCGGGCGGATAACGGTCGGACAAGCGGCCCGCGATCGGCGCGGCGAGCGCGACGATCGCCGACCACGGCGTCATCAGGAATCCGGTCTCGACCGCGTCGCGATGCAGGACGGTTTCGAAGTAGAACGGCAGCGACACGAACGCGAGCCCCTGCGCGGCAAACGCGCACACGGCCGTCAGCGCGGACAGCGTGAACACGGGTCGGCGAAACAGGTCGACCGGGAGCATCGGCGCCGGGTGCCCGGCCTGGCGGCGGATCAGCAGCCAGCCGAACGCGAGCGCGACCGCGGCGGCCGCGAACACGACGGACAGCGGCCCGCGCTGCGCGAACTCTCCGAGCGCGAAGATCAGCGACGCGAACGTGATCACGTTGAACAGCGCGGCGAGCGGATCGAATGCGTGCTTGCCCCGCGCCGTCTGCGGCAGCGACGGAATCGCCACGGCAAGCGCGAGCACGCCGAGCGGCACGTTCACCGCGAACAGCCACGGCCACGCGGCCAGCGACAGGATCAGCGACGCGATCGTCGGCCCCACCGCGAACGACACGCCGACGACGAGCGCGTTGAAGCCGACGCCGCGCCCGAGCCGGTGCGCGGGAAACAGGTTGCGGATCAGCGCGACGTTCACGCTCATGATCGCGCTCGCGCCGAAGCCCTGCACGATCCGCGCCGCCGTCAGCTGCGGCAGCGTCGCCGCGAGGGAGCAGCCGAGCGACGCGAGCGTGAACACCGCGAGGCCGCCGACATACACGCGCTTGTGGCCGACGATGTCGCCGAGCGACGCGAGCGGCAGCAGCGTCGCGACCATCGCGAGCTGGTACGCGTTGATGATCCACACCGACGCGGCCGGAGACGCGTGCAGGTCGGCGGCGATCGCAGGCAGCGCGGTGTTCGCGATCGCGGTGTCGAGCGTCGCGAGCGCGACGGCCAGCAGCACGGCGGACATCGCGCGCCAGTTGACGGCCGGCTCCCGGGTGCCGGCGGGGGATGCGAATTCGGACAAGATGAGGCTCGGCTGACTGACGAGCGACGCGCGGCGTCGCGGATTGAGCGGCGCGGCAACGGGCGCTCCGTGCGTGCGACGGCAACGGAACGCGCGGCACCACGAGCCGTATTGTTGCAGAGCCGCATCGAACGTGCAGGCAACCGCTTCGTCAGTCAGCGAAACGAAAGCTTCGCCGCGCCGGGTCAGGCGCGCGGCTTCGTCGAGAACGCAACGATCGCCGGCCCGGCAGCCGGCTCAACGTCACGCATCCGGCCGCCGTTACGACACCGCGCGCCGCGCGTTGCGGCCGCGCAGCCATTCGAGCGCGAGCAGCAGGCTCGTCGAGAAGATGATCAGGATCGTCGCGAGCGCGGCGATCGTCGGGCTGATGTTCTCGCGAATGCCGGTGAACATCTGGCGCGGCAGCGTCGTCTGGTCCGCGCCCGCGAGGAACAGCGTGACGACGACTTCGTCGAACGACGTCGCGAACGCGAACAGCGCGCCCGACATCACGCCCGGCGCGATCACCGGCAGCGTCACGCGGAAGAACGTCGTGACGGGGTTCGCGCCGAGCGACAGGCTCGCGCGCACCAGGTTCTGGTTGAAGCCCTGCAGCGTCGCGGCCACGGTCGTCACGACGAACGGCACGCCGAGCGCCGCGTGCGCGGCGATCAGGCCGGTGTAGGTGTTCGCGAGCCCGAGCGGCGCGAAGAACAGGTACATGCCGACGCCGACCACGACGACCGGCACGATCATCGGCGACAGCAGCACGGCCATCAGCAGCCCCTTGCCGCGGAAGTCCGCCTTCGTGAGGCCGATCGCGGCGAGCGTGCCGAGCACGGTCGCGACGACGGTCGCCGACGGCGCGACGATGAAGCTGTTCTTCGCGGCCATCCGCCACTCGTCGGATGCGATCAGGTTCTCATACCAGCGCGTCGAGAAGCCCGGAATCGGATAGACGAGGAACGTGCTCGACGAAAACGACAGCGGCACGATCGCGAGCACCGGCAGGATCAGGTACAGCAGCGTCAGCACGACGAGCACGCGCAATGCGACGTACCACGCGCGCTCGGCGAACGACATGTGCGGCGCGAACAGCGGCCTGGCGAGTTTCATGGTCGGCTTCCCCTTCCCGTTTTCCTGTCCCCGGCGCTCAGCCGAGGCTCACGTTGGTGCGCGTGAAGCGCCCGTACACCGCATACAGCACCAGCGTCGCCGCGAGCAGCAGCCCGCCGAGCGCGCACGCCATGCCCCAGTTGATCGTCACGTTGGTGAAGTACGCGACGTAGTAGCTGACCATCTGGTCGTTCGGCCCGCCGAGCAGCGCGGGCGTGATGTAGTAGCCGATCGCGAGGATGAACACGAGCAGCGCGCCCGCGCCGACGCCCGGATAGGTCTGCGGCACGTACACGCGCCAGAACGCGGCGAACGGATGGCTGCCGAGCGACACGGCCGCGCGCTGGTAGGTCGGCGGGATCGACTTCATCACGCTGTACAGCGGCAGGATCATGAACGGCAGCAGGATGTGCGTCATCGAGATGTACACGCCGACGCGATTGAACAGCAGCGTCAGCGGATGCGAGATCAGCCCGGCGCCGATCAGCGCGGTGTTGATCAGCCCCTCGCTCTGCAGCAGCACGATCCATGCGGCGACGCGCACCAGCACCGAGGTCCAGAATGGAATCAGCACGAGGATCATCACGAGGTTCGCGCGGCGCTCGGACAGCGTCGAGATCCAGTACGCGAGCGGATAACCGAGCAGCAGCGCGAACAGCGTGACCGCGACGCCGATCACGAACGTGCGGCCGAAGATCGCCAGATAGATCGACTGGTCCGGATCGGCCCGCACGATCTGGCCGAAGCCGTCCTGCTTGTGGTCGAGCGCGGCGAGCAGGTAGAACGGCGACACCTGGCTGCCGTTCTTCGCGATCGCCTGCCAGTACGCGGGCTCGCCCCAGCGCGAATCGAGGTCGATCAGCTTCGCGCGGGTCTGCGCGGGTGTCAGCGCCGCGGTGCCCGCGCCCTCCTCGCCCTTCAGCGGCATCGCGCGCGCCGTCTTCGCGACGAGCGAGCGGTAGCCGGGAATCTCGGTGTTCAGGCGCCGCGCGAGCGCGCCCATCGCCTCGCTGTCGGCGACCTTCGTCATGTCGGCCGCCAGTGCGGCATACGCGGCATCGGCCGGCGGTGTCTTGCGGTCCCAGCCCGACAGCGCGGCCACCGTGTTCGGCAGCGCGGTCGCGATCTCCGGGTTCTGCACCGCGCGCGTGAGCAGCGTGCCGATCGGCACGACGAAGATGAGCAGCAGGAAGATCGCGAGCGGCGCGATCAGCAGCAACGCCATCGTGCGCTTGCGGGCCTCGGCGGCCTTCAGCTCGCGCTTGAGCGCGGCTGTCGACGGCGAGGAAGGAGCGATCGTCATCGTGTTCAACGGTTCTCTCCGGCCGGGCTCGATCCGGCGGAATGCCGCGCGACGCGTTCGACGCGCCGCGCGGCAGGTTGCATCAGGACACCTGAGTAGCGGTTACTTCGTCGCCCACGCGGCGAAGCGCTGCTCGAGCTCGTCGCTGTGGTCGGTCCAGAAGCCGATGTCCTCCAGCACCGCGTTCTTGCCGTTGGCCGGCGAGTTCGGCAGGTTCGCGAGCGTCTTCGCGTCGAGCGACTTGATCGCCGCGACGTTCGCGGGGCCGTACGCGATGTGATGCGCATACTCTTGCTGCGGCTTCGGCGTCAGCGTGTACGCGATGTACTGTTCGGCCAGCGCCTTGTTCGGGGAGCCCTTCGGAATCGCCCAGTAGTCGAGGTCGTAGATGCTGCCGTTCCACACGACCTTCAGGTTCTTGCCTTCCTTCTGCGCGGCGTCGATGCGGCCGTTGTACGCGGTCGACATCACGACGTCGCCGGCCACGAGGAACTGCGGCGGCTGCGCGCCCGCTTCCCACCACTGGATGTACGGCTTCAGTTCGTCGAGCTTCTTGAACGCGCGATCCTGGCCGGCCTTCGTGCCGAGCACCTTGTATACGTCCTTCGTCGAGACGCCGTCGGCCATCAGCGCGAACTCGAGGTTGTAGCGCGCGCCCTTGCGCATCCCGCGTTTGCCGGGGAATTTCTTCACGTTCCAGAAATCGGCCCAGCCGGTCGGCGCGGTCTTCAGCTTGTCGGCGTTGTACGACAGCGCGGTCGACCACACGAAGAAACCGACGCCGCACACCTGCGGCGATTCCGGAATCAGGTCGGACTTCTTCGCGATCTTCGACCAGTCGAGCTTCTCGTACAGCCCTTCGTCGCAGCCGCGGTTCAGGTCGCCCGACTCGACTTCGACCACGTCCCAGTTGACGTGCTTCGCCTCGACCATCGCCTTCACTTTCGCCTGCTCGCCGTTGTACTCGACGGCCGTGACCTTGTTGCCGGTCGCCTTCTCGAACGGCTGGTTGAATGCGGCCTTCTGTGCGTCGCCGTTCGCGCCGCCGAAGTTGACGACCGTGAGTTCGGCCGCCGTGGCCGATGCGCCGACGACGGCGAGCGCCAGTGCGAGCGCGGTGCGACGCGCGGTAGTGCTTGCTCCGTTCATGATGGTTCCTCTCCTCTCGTGGTGGAAGTGGGCAGTTGTTGTTGACGACGTGCAGCGATAAAGCGGGAAAACCCTGTGTCAGGCGAACACGCGCAGGTGCTCGGGCGCGAATGCGAGCGATACCGGCGCGCCGGGCGAGAACGCGTCGAGCGCGCCCGTGCCGAGCGGCACCTTCACGAAGCATTCGTCCTGGCCCGGCAGCGCGCAGCGCATGCGCACGTGATCGCCGAAATAGATGAGGCTGCGCGCCTCGCCGGTGACGCGGTTGGCGGTGCTGCCGTTCATGTGCCCGTTCGCGAGACTCATGCGTTCGGGGCGGATGCACGCGACGGCCGGCGCGCCTTCGGCCGCGTCGCCGATGCGGCGCCCGACGAGCTGCGTACCGTCGTCCAGCCGGAATTCGCAGAATTCGCCGTCGACGCGCGCGATGGTGCCGCGCAGCCGGTTGCTGTCGCCGATGAAGTTCGCGACGAATTCGTTGCACGGCGATTCGTACAGGCGGTCGACGGTATCGAGCTGCTGCACGATGCCCTTGTCGAACACGGCGACGCGATCGGACATCGTCAGCGCCTCGCCCTGGTCGTGCGTCACGTACACGAAGGTCACGCCGAGCTTCTCGTGCAGCGCCTTCAGTTCGTACTGCATGTGTTCGCGCAACTGCTTGTCGAGCGCGCCGAGCGGCTCGTCCATCAGCACCAGCTTCGGCTCGAACACGAGGGCACGCGCGAGCGCGATGCGCTGCTGCTGGCCGCCCGACAACTGCGCCGGATAGCGCTTCGCGAAACGCTCCATCTGCACCATCTTCAGCGCATGCGCGACGCGCTCCGCGCGCTCGGCGGCCGCGAGCTTGCGCACCGTCAGCGGATACGCGACGTTCTGCTCGACCGTCAGGTGCGGAAACAGCGCGTAGTTCTGGAACACCATGCCGATGTTGCGCTTGTGCGGCGGCACGGTATTCAGCAGTTCCCCGTCGAGGCGGATCTCGCCGCCCGTCGGGAACTCGAAGCCCGCCAGCATCATCAGGCAGGTGGTCTTGCCCGAGCCGGACGGCCCGAGCAGCGTCAGGAATTCCCCTCGGTGGATATCGAGGTCGAGCGATTTGACGACCAGCGTCTCGCCGTCGTAGGTCTTCCGCACGCCGCGAAAGCTGACGATCACATCATCGGACTTCATCGTGGCTGTCCCCTTGCTGCGCGACAAACGTTTTTGAGATGCGAGCCACTATAAGGCGCGCACGGTTCTATACTAGGGAACCATTTCAATATTCCTAGTAGGACCACTTTGGATACCGTGATCCTGGGCGACTGGCTCTCGGCCCGTCTCGACCGCGGCTCGTCCGAGCCGATGTACCGCCAACTGCTGCAACTGATGCAGCAGGCCATTCTCACCGGGGAATTAGGGCCAGGCACAAAGCTGCCGAGTTCGCGCACGCTCGCGGCAGACCTGTCGATCGCGCGCAATACCGTGCTGCACGTGTACGACCAGCTGACGGCCGAAGGCTATGTGCTGACGACGACCGGCAGCGGAACCTACGTGGCCGACACGCGGCCGGACGCGGCCGCGATCCGCGTGCCGGGCGCCGCCGCACCGGCGCCGTCCGATGCCGATGCGGCGCTGCAGCAGGACGCACAAGGCGGCCTGTCGATGCGCGGCCGGCAGCTGATCGAGCACGCGGGCGTGTCGCGGCGCCAGTGGGGCGCGTTCATGCCGGGCGTGCCGGACGTGTCGGAATTCCCGAGCCGCACCTGGAGCCGCCTGCAGGCGCGCCTGTGGAAGGAAGCGAATCCCGAATTGCTGACCTATGCGCCGGGCGGCGGCTACCGGCCGCTGCGCCGCGCGCTCGCCGACTACCTGCGCGTCGCGCGCTCGGTCAAATGCACGCCGGACCAGGTGATCATCACGACCGGCATCCACCAGTCGATCGATCTCGCGGTGCGGCTGCTGTCCGATATCGGCGATCGCGCGTGGGTCGAGGAGCCGTGCTACTGGGGCGTGCGCAGCGTGCTGCAGGCGACCGGCCTCGCGCTCACGCCGGTGCCGGTCGACCAGGAAGGCCTCGATCCGAGCGCGGGCGACATGCAGCATCCGCCGCGGCTCGTGCTCGTCACGCCGTCGCATCAGTATCCGCTCGGGATGGTGATGAGCCTCGCGCGCCGCCGGATGCTGCTCGAGTACGCACGCCAGCACCGCTGCTGGATCATCGAGGACGACTACGACAGCGAATTCCGCTATGGCAGCCGCCCGCTCGCGTCGCTGCAGGGGCTCGACGACGGCGGCCGCGTGATCTACGTCGGCAGCCTCGGCAAGATGCTGTTCCCGGGCCTGCGGATGGGCTACATGGTCGTGCCGGAGCATCTGGTCGACACGTTCCGCACCGGGCTGTCGGAGCTGTATCGCGAGGGCCAGCTGATGCAGCAGGCCGTGCTGGCCGAGTTCATCATGGACGGGCACCTGACTTCGCACGTCAGGCGGATGCGCACGCTGTACGGCGAGCGCCGGCAGTTGCTGATCGATGCGATCCATGCGCGCTTCGGCGACGCGCTGCCCGTGATGGGCGACGAGGCGGGACTCCATCTGGTGCTCGGCCTGCCCGACACGTGCGACGATCGCGCGGTCACGCAAAGCGCATTCGACGCGGGCGTGATCGTGCGCCCGCTGACCAGCTACTACAGCAGCCTGGACACTGCGCGGCGCGGGCTGCTGCTCGGCTACGCGTGCGTCGCGCACGAACGCATCGGCCCCGCGTTCGGCACGCTCGCGGCCACCATCGAACAGCATCTGCCGCGGCGCTTCACGCGCGCGGCATGAGCGCGTGCGCGATTGCGCGCATTACTGCGCGGCAGCCGCGCCGCGGTCGAGCGACGCCGCGCGCAGCGCTTCGCCGGGCTTCGTGAACATGCGCTGCCGCAGCGCGGCGATCTGCGCGTCGCGATCCTGCGGCGACAATCCGGCCGCGCCGATCTGCGCACGCTGCGCCGCATAGTCGGCGTAGCGGCTCTGCCACGACGCGTCCTCCAGCTGCATCTGCGCGACGCGCGCGGCGGCTTCCGGGCCGAGTGTCTGCGTCAGTTGCGCGCGCATCGCATCGGGCGTCGCCCCGCTCTTCCGTAATTGCGCGATCTGGTCGATCGTGGCTTGCTGCCGGTCGGCCTTCTGCCGTGCCGCGCGTTCGTCGGCCGGCATCTGCTGCGCGAGCGCCGCGAGCCGCTCCGCCTTTTGCGCCTCCGTCAGCGCAGGGTCCTGCGTAATCTTCAGCCGCGCGAGATCGTAGCGCTGCCGCCACTGCTCGGTGCCGAAGAACGGCTGGCTCCAGTCGCCGAGCGTCCGATACGCGATCGACGCGCGCTGGTCGAGCGCGAGTTGCAGCGCGCCGAGATCGGACTTGTCGACCGCACCCGCCTCCGGCAGCTTCGCGAGCGCGTCGAGATACGCGCGGTATCGATGCCAGACGTCGAGCGCCTCGGGTTGCGCGACCGTGCCGTCGAGCTGGGCGGCGATCTCGCGCACGACGAGCGCATCGAGCGCGAGCGCGCTCAAGTCGCTCCGCGCGGTCAGGCAGTAGTCGAAGAAATCGCGCACCGCGCGCGACTTCGCGAGGTGGCCGCCGGTGTCGAGCGGCAGCCGCGGCGCACTGGAACCGGCGAGCGGCGGCGGCAGGCCAGCGCTCGCCGGCAATGCGGGCTGCGACGGCGCGGGGTTCACGCCGCCGAGGGCTGCGGCATCCGCCGACGCATGCGTCGCGTCGGCACCGCGATGCGATGCCGTGCCGGTCCAGATCGCGACGCCGGCGATCGCCGCCAGCCCCACCACGCCGTAGACCACGACGCGCCGCGCGAGCGGCGCGCGTCCTTCACGTGTCGTCATCGATCACACGCCCGCGAGCTGCAGCCGGTTCGCATGCGTGCGGATCACCGCGACCGGATCTTCCGCATACGCACCGCGCACGCCGAGCAACTGGTTGATCTCGTCGAGATGGTTCCACTTGTAGCTCGTGCCCAGCACCTTCCCGTACAGCGCGCTGCACTTCGACACGAGCCCGTCGTTCTGGCCTGAGCCGCGATTGATCATCACCGTGCCCGTGCCGAACAATGCGAGTGTCGACAGGTCGAGCGCATTCGCCGGATCGATCACCGGGATCGTGCTGGTATCCGTCGCGCCCGTGACGCCGAATGCGGAAACGGTCGGCTGGACCGCCGTGCCGGCCCACGAATACAGCAGGTGCGTATTGCCGCCGACGGTCTCGGTCGGCGCGCCCGTCTGGCAACTGCCCGGCGCGCCGAGCCCGGCACTCGGGTAATTCCGGTTGTACGCGGCGGCCTGGGCGGTCGTCAGCGTCTTCAGTGCGGCGAGCGCGTCCTGGTTCGTGTTGTTGCTGCTGCTCGTCAGGATGCCGAACACATTGACGAACGCGGCGATCACCGACGACGACAATCCGGTCGGATCGTAGGCGAGCACGCCCTGCACGAAATCGGCGAACTCCGAGCCGCGATGCGGCGTGCCGATCGTCGTGACCGACGCGACGAGATCGGGCGCGACGGCAGCGACATAACGCGACGTGAGGCCGCCCTGGCTATGACCGACCAGGTTCACCTTGGTCGCGCCGGTCGCGGCAAGCACCGTCTTCACGTAAGCGAGCAGCTGTTCGCCGCGCCCGTTCGGCCCGTCGTCGCTCTGGAACCCAGACAGGTTCGCGACGTAGACGGTCGCGCCGTGCTGCTGCAGGTCCTCCTGGATGCCGTACCAGTACTCGAGCACGCCCGCGTACTTGTCGGTGCCGGTGAGCCCGTGCACGAGGATGATCGGGTAACGCGTCGCCGCGTAATTGTCCGCCGGCGCGGTTGCCGCCATCGCCGCGTGCGTCGTCGCGAGCGTCATCACCGCGGCCGTCCCCGCGAACGGCGCGACGCTCATCGCGCATGCCACTGCCCCTGCCACCATCCTGGAACGCATCGATCTGGCCATGCATGTTCTCCTGATTATTGTGCTGCCGGTGCGAATGAGATCGGATCGACGCGCACGGCACGTCGCGAACGGTCGCGGGTACCGTGTGCATCGAATGCGGGAGTGAATCACGAGTCGCGAACGTTTGCGCCCTGACTAGATACGGTTCTCTAATCGGTTGACGCGCCCCGCCCGTTCGGGCGGGGGCTGCATTCACGCGCCCGCATGCTGCATCGCACACGCGCGCCGCACGTCACAGTTTCGCGCTCACGCGCACCCATGCCGTGCGCCCCGGCTCCATTACCGGCGCATTCGCCGGATAGCCGAAGCCCGCGTTGCCGGCGAGGTTGAGGTGCTCGGTGTAGGCCTTGTCCAGCACGTTGTCGACGCCGATCGAGATCTGCACCTTCTTGCTGACGTTGTACTGCGCATGCAGCGACAGCACGCCGAAGCCGGCGCTCGGGCCGAAGTCCTTGCCGACCACGTTGCCTTCGTTCACCGCATAGCGATGCTGCGGCGCAACGACCCGCCACAGCCCGCCGGCCGACCATGCGCCGCGCGTGTACTCGAGCCCGAAGCGCGCCTCGAGCGGCGGCATCTGCGGCAGCGGATCGCCACTCGTCGCGTTGCGCCCCCACGCATACGCGAGCGACGTCTCGACGCGCAGCGGCGCGACCGGCCGCCACGATACGCCGGCTTCGCCGCCCATGATCTGCGCGTTGACGTTGGTTGCCTGTGTGGTCGTTCCCATCATCCCGGCCGCGTAGTTGAACAGGATGTAGTCCTGTACATATCCCGCGTAGGCCGACACCCATGCATCGAACCGATCGCTCTTGTACTGCGCGCCGATGTCGAGCTGCGTGGTCTTCTCCGGCTGCACTGCCGAGAACGCGTTGATCGAGCCGGCGGGCCCGCGCTTCGCGGAGAACAGCTCCCAGTAGTCGGGATAGCGTTGCGCATGGCCGATCCCCGCATACCATGTGACCGGCAGCGACGCGAGATCGCGCTCGTAGCGCACGAATCCGCTCGGCAGCACGCGCGCGCGATCGTCGTCGAAAGTCGGATTCGGCTTGCTCGCCATCATCCCGCTCGTCGTCGCCCGCTTGTCGCGCGCGCTCGCGTAGTCGACCCGCGCGCCGCCGATCACGCGCGACGCATCGCTCGCATACCACGTCAGCTCGCCGAACGCACCGGCGTTCCACATCGTCGCCTGCGCATTCCACGGCTGGTCGCCGTAGTTCTGCCGCCCCATCGCCGAGCGCGCGTCGAGCCGGTTCGACTGTGCGTCGACGCCGGTCACGAGCTTGAAGTCGTCACCGAAACGGAAGGTCGCCGCCGCCCGCGCGCCGAGCGTGCGGCGCCGCACCTCGGATGCCATTCGCATCGGCATGCTGCTGGTCGGGTCGGGCTGCCGCAACGTATAGTTGTCCATCACGTGGTCGGCTTCGTTGTAGTACACGCGCGCCTCGATCCGGTCGAGCACGTCGCCGAGATGCCGCTTGTCGAACGACAGGCCGAACGTCTCGCGGCGGAAATGCGCGCCGTCCATCCCGCGCCCGGCGTAGCGCGCGTAGCCGTCACCGGTGCCCGCCGTCAGCTCGACGCGTGTGTGATCGTCGGGGGTCCAGCCGAGCGCCGCGTCGGCGTTCCACTTGTCCCATTGCGACGGCACCGTATTGCCGTTGCCGTCGTCGTAGTCCTGCGCATGCGCGTGGTTCGCGGTCACGCGGCCGTAGACGTCCGGCGTGCCGGCCGTCACGTCGACGTTCTGGTCGTTGCGGCCGAACGAGCCGCCGACCACGCTGCCGTCGAACCGCATGCCGGGACGCTCGAAACGCGGCGTCACGCGTTCGAACAGCACGGTGCCGGCCGAGGCGCCGGGGCCGTACAGCACGGTCTGCGGGCCCTTCACGACGGTGACCTTGTCATAGCTTTCCGGCGCGATATACGAAGTCGGCGCGTCCATCCGGTTCGGGCAGGCGCCGAGCGTCGGCATCCCGTTCGCGAGGATGTTCAGCCGCGAACCGAACATCCCGCGCAGCACGGGGTCGCCGTTCGTCCCGCCGCTGCGGATCGACGTGAAGCCGGGAATCGTCTTCAGGTAGTCCGCGCCGTCGCTCGCCGGCAGCGGCTGGCGCGGCGTCTTCGGATCCGTGACGACGACGAGCGGCGTCGTCAGCGGCGACGCAACGACTTCGACGGGCGGCAGCAGCGTGGCCGCGTCGTCCGTGGGCGCCCCGGACGCACGTGCGGATTCGGTCGCGGCCGCCGCCGCGGTCATCGCGCCGACGGCGAGCGCGGGAACGGTGAGTTTCAGCATGCGCGGCACGCGCCGCACACGGGAATGGCGCGACGCCCTCGGCGCGCGCAAGGAAAGAATGGTCATGATCGAAAGCCCGAGTGACGCCCTCCACGCGGCCTCGACGGACCGCACGGATATCGGCGATGAAAGAAACGGAAGGCAGCGCGTCAGGCGCGCTCGGGCGGTGCGCGTGGATATGCGCGCGGGTAGCGGTCGGCGCGCGCCGCGACGGCATGCGGCGCGGCGGCGGAAACGGCATGAGCGGGGACGAAGGCGAACGATACGGCGGCCGCGCCGCCGATCGCTGGACTGTGCGCGAAGAAGCCGCAGTAGCCGCACGCATCGAGATGCCGCGCATAATCGTGCGCGTGGCCTGCATCGGGCGCACGGTGCGCACCATGCTCTGCACTACAGACGATTGCATCGGGAGTCGTCGCCTGCGCGATGCGCCACTGCGACACCAGCGGCGCCGCGATCGCGAGCCAGATCGCGAACACGCCGAGCCAGGCGGTCAGGTGACGATGTCGGTGCAGCATGCGCGGCGATGCGTAAGCGGAACGTAAAAACAGCCGAGATGTTACAGAATGTTCGCCGCGATGGCCAGCCGCGCATCGGGGTAAACGGATCGGGGGCGCATGGTTGCGTCAACAACCATGCGCCCCCGGATGCTGCGCGGCTTCAGCGCGCGGCGATCACGGCGCCATGCGTCGCAGCACGTCGTCGCGCCGGATGAAGTGGTGGTAAAGCGCGGCCAGCGCATGCAGGCCGATCACGAAGTAGAACGCGTTGCCGATCAGTTCGTGCGCTTCCTTGATCGTCGGCCGCAGCGCCTTGTCGGGGCCGAACAGCGTGAACGACACGCCGATCCAGTCGAGCGACACGGGCTTGCCGCCCATGTTGACGAGCATGATGCCGAGCAGCGGCTGCGCGATGATGAAGACATACAGCGCGACATGGGCGAGCATCGACAGCCACTTGAGCAGCGTCGCCTGCGGAATCGGGTCCGGCACGCGGCTGATCATCCGCCATAGCACGCGCAGCACGGACAGCACGAGCACGAACGTGCCTGCCAGCAAGTGCACGTTCATCCAGAACACGCGGCTGTCGCTGCCTTTCGGTCCGCGAATCTCGATGGCCAGGTAGGCGAGTGCCACCAACAGGAAGATGACCCAGTGGAAGAAAATTGCGGGCGCGCTGTAGCGCGTCTGTTTCGCGAGGATGTTTTTCATGCGTTGTCTCGTGTTTCTCGTGTGGTATGCGGGGGAGGCCCGTGCCGGGCTGGCCGGTGCCCGGCGGCTGCCCCGATTGTAGCCTCGCGCGTGGCCGGCGTTGTGCGACCGGATCAAATATCCGACGAATCCACGCGGCCCGATCCACGGTGCCGCCATATGGAAAATCCGCATCGCGCGCGTGCGCGGCTGTGGCACGATGAAGCTTTGGTGCGACGTTGCGCGGGCATCATGAGCAAAGCGATCTTCGTTGCGGCCTACCGGCTGATCGCCGCGTTGCTCGCGGTGTCCACCACGCTGCACAGCGTCGCCGGCAACTGGGGCATGCCGGCCTTCCATCTCGGCAACTACCTCAGCTACTTCACCCAACTGAGCAGCCTGTATGCAGCGGCCATGCTTGTCGCGGGGCTGTCGCGCATCACGCGTCCCGGCTCGGCCCGCTACGAATCGATGCGCGGCGCCGCCGTGCTCTACGTGCTGATCACCGCGATCGTCTACGAACTGCTGCTCGCACGGCTCGATGCGCTGCGCCACGTCACGCCGGCCCTCAACAACTGGGTCCTGCACCGGATCGTGCCGCTCGTGGTGCTGTGCGACTGGCTGTACGTGGAGCCGCGCTCGCCGATCCCGTGGCGCAGCGCGGTCGCGTGGCTCGGCTTTCCGGTCATCTATCTCGGCTATACGCTCGTGCGCGGCGCGCTGGAGAACTGGTATCCCTATCCGTTCGTCGATCCGCGGCCGCACGGCTACCTGCCGGTCGCGATCCAGTGCTCGCTGATCGCGCTCGGCGCGGCAGGGCTCGCGCTAGGCATCCGCTGGCTCGGCAATCATGCGAGGCAGTCCGACGCCGCGGCGCTCGAGGAAGGGTGAAGGCCGGAGCGGGAGCGTGTGCGCCGCACGGCGCACACGTCGTGAAGCGGCGTGTCAGCCGCCGTTGCGCGGCAGGAAGTTCATCGGGTCGACGACCTTGCCGTTCTGCCGGACTTCGAACTCGAACGTCGCGCGGCCGCTCGCGTCGGTGCCCATCTCGGCGACCGGCTGGCCCGCGCGCACCGCGTCGCCTTCGTTGACGAGCAGCCTGCCGTTGTGCCCGTAGGCCGTGATGAGCCCGTTGTCGTGCTTCAGGATCACGAGCGGGCCATACGCCTTGACGCCGGAGCCGGCGTACACCACCCGCCCGTTGGCCGCGGCCCGCACCGAACGGTCGGGCCCCGACGCGGCGATCACGATGCCGCGCGTCTTGCCGGCCGAGAACGGCGTCGCGACGATACCCGTGGCCGGCCATGCCAGCGAGCCCGGCTGCGCGGCCGCCGCGGACGGCTGCCCGAGCGACGTCGCCGCAGGCGGCGGCGCGACGCGCAGCACCTGGCCGGGATACACGGCGTCATTCGGCGACATGTGGTTCCAGCCGGCCAGGTCCTGCACGCGCTGCCCGTAGGCGGCGGCGATGCCAGCGAGCGTGTCGCCCGGATTTACGCGGTAATAGCCGGCGATCACGCCCGGCGTGGCGACCGACGCAGGCGTCGACGGCCGCACCGGCTGCCAGCTGTCGGTCCACGGCGTCATCGTACAGCCCGTCAGCGCGGCGGCCGCGGCGACGAACGCCGCCTGCGGCAACCAGCGCGTGAGCGCATCGTGGATCGGAATCGTTTTTCTCAAGGGTCCTCCCGGATTTGCGTCGTTGCGCCGCCCACCGCCCTCCGGCGTGCGACGCACGATGTCCGGCCGAACGGCCGGACCAACCAGTATCCGACCGCTCTCGCGGCCGTCAGTTTCCACCGCGGGACGTCGACGCGAAAGGGCTCACCGGCCCCTTTTTCGCGCCATTTCCGCGTCGTCCCGACCGGCAAAGATACCATTTGTCGCGGTCAGGACCGCGGCAGGCGCCCCAGCCGGCAACAATCTTGCGGCGCCACGAACGGGTACCGGCGGGCTGCGGGCCGCGCCGCGCAGGGTGTCCCGCGGACTTCGGGCCGGCCGTCCCGCGGCGGGCAGCCGTATCGCGCCCATGAGCGCCGCCCCGCTGCCGGCCGCCTCCTATACTCGGAGGAGCACCACACGTTCCAGCGATAACGAGGAGAAAAACCATGAACAATGCGACGTTTCTGTCCGTGCAGCTCAACGCCGAGGATTTCGCCGGTTCCAGCGGCCTCGTCGAACTGCTCAACCGGCACCTGCTGTTCGCGACGGACGTCGCCGAAGCCGCTGACGCCCTCGTCCAGTTGGCGAGCGTCGCGCACCTGAGCGGCGCTACCCGGCACAGCGTCGAGCTGCCGGTACTCGCAATCGAGCGGCTGCGCGATGCGCTCGACACGCTGAGCGGCTACGACGAAGCATGGCTGCAGGCGCTGGAACCGGGCGACGCGCTGTTCCGGGACATCGGCCGCGGCCCGCGGCCGCTGCACTGACGCGGCGGGCGCCGCCAATGAATACAGCCCGTCGTTCCGTGATTCGGAACGACGGGCTGTGTGTACTGCGCAGGGGTCAGATCAGGCCGCCCATGCGGCCGGCGATCGATGACGCTCAACGACCCTTGTAGACCGGTGCACCGTCCGACACGCGCTTGACCTGCCAGCCGGTCTTGGCAGCGGCCGGAGCGCCCGATTCTTGCTGGGCGGCCGGTTGCGCACCGTAGCCGCTCGTATCGGCAGCGGCGACGTTCTGTTGCGGGTTTACGCGGGCTTCAGCTGCCTGGATGCTTGCCGGGTAGTCGGTACGGTCGCTGCCCAGCTTGTAGCCGGCCTGTTGCAGCTGGGCCAGTTCGGCCTTCACCTGCGCACGGGTGACGGGGGCGTTCTGTTGGGCGAACGAGACGGCGGGAACGGCGAGGACGGCAGCTGCAGCGAACGTTGCGATCAGCGATTTCATGATTACCTCCGGGATTTTTTTGCTCCGCCGCACACACCATGTCTGCAGCGATGGAACAAAGTTTAGCCCCGAGATCACCTAGGGAAAACCATGAAAGAGCGAAAACACTGTTTCCTCGGAACCAACAATTGCGGGATCCGGGAACGAAAAACCCTACTCAAGGAATAGAATTTCGCAACAATACCGTCCTCGCCTGCCGGTTACGACCAGTTCGCGTGGAAGCTGCCCGGCTTGTCGGTACGCTCGAACGTGTGGGCGCCGAAGAAGTCGCGCTGCGCCTGCACAAGGTTCGCCGGCAGCCGCTCGGAACGGTAGCTGTCGAAGTACGCGACCGCCGACGCGAACGCCGGCACCGGCACGCCTGCCTTCACCGCGGCCACCACCACGTCGCGCAGCGACGCCTGGTAATTCGCGGCGATGTCCTTGAAGTACGGGTCGAGCAGCAGGTTCGCGAGCGCCGGATCCTTCGCGTACGCGTCCGTGATCTTCTGCAGGAAACGCGCGCGGATGATGCAGCCCGCGCGGAAGATCTTCGCGATCGTCCCGAGATCGAGGTTCCAGCCGTACTCTTCGGATGCCGTGCGCAGTTGCGCGAAGCCCTGCGCGTACGAGATCACCTTGCTCAGGTACAGCGCGCGGCGCACGGCTTCGACGAACGCGGCACGATCGCCGTCGAACGGCGCGGCGGCCGGGCCCGACAGGATCTTGCTGGCCGCGACGCGCTCGGTCTTCAGCGACGACAGCACGCGCGCGAACACCGACTCGGTGATCAGCGGCAGCGGCACGCCCAGGTCCAGCGCGTTCTGGCTGGTCCACTTGCCGGTGCCCTTCTGCGCGGCGCGATCGAGGATCACGTCGACGAGGTGCTTGCCGGTCTCTTCGTCCTTCTTGCCGAAGATCTTCGACGTGATCTCGATCAGGTAGCTGTCGAGCTCGCCCTGGTTCCACTCGGTGTAGACCGCGCCGAGTTCGTCGTTGGTCAGGCCCGCGACGTCCTTCAGCACCGCATAGCTCTCGGCGATCAGCTGCATGTCGCCGTACTCGATGCCGTTGTGGACCATCTTCACGTAGTGGCCCGCACCGTCCGGCCCCATGTACGCCACGCACGGCTCGCCGTCCGACGGCGCCTTCGCGGCGATCTGCTTGAGGATCGGCTCGACCAGGTCGTACGCGTCGCGCTGGCCGCCGGGCATGATCGACGGGCCGCGCAGCGCGCCCTCTTCGCCGCCCGACACGCCGGTGCCGATGAAATGCAGGCCCGATTGCGCGAGCTCCTGGTTGCGGCGGATCGTGTCCGTGAAGTGCGTATTGCCGCCGTCGATCAGCACGTCGCCCTTCTCGAGCAGCGGCTTGAGCGATGCGATCGTCGCATCGGTCGCTTCGCCGGCCTTCACCATCATCAGGATCCGGCGCGGCGTCTCGAGCGACGCGACGAACTCCTCGAGCGTATAGGTCGGCACCAGATTGCGGCCGGGGAATTCGGCGATCAGTTCGTCGGTTTTCTCGCGGCTGCGGTTGTACACCGACACCGCGTAACCGCGGCTCTCGATATTGAGTGCGAGATTGCGGCCCATCACCGCCAGCCCGATCACACCGATTGCTTGTTTGCCCATTAGTCAATTCTCCGGAAAAAACGGGGCGCGACCCGAGCCGGGCCGCGCGCACAGGCGAAAGGATAGTGGAAACCCGGCCGCGATGCGCGCTTGCGTGTCATTGCTCCGCGTGCTGCAGGCGCCGGAACACGACGCTCAGGTTGTTCGCCGGCATGTCGACGACCTCGATGCAGTCGAGCCCGCGGTCGAGGCCGAGCGCGACGACTGCCTCGAGATCGCGCACGCCCCACGACGGATCGCGGCTGCGCAACTGCTGGTCGAATGCCTCGTTGGACGGCGCAGTGTGCCGGCCTGCGCGGCGATACGGGCCGTACAGGAACAACACGCCGCCCGGACGCAGCACGCGCGACGCGCCGGCGAACAGCGCATCGGTGCAGGCCCACGGCGAGATGTGGATCATGTTGATGCAGACGATCGCGTCGAACGCCGCGGCCGGCCACGACGCGTCGCGCACGTCGAATGCCAGCGGCTCGGCCAGGTTCGCGAGGCCGGCATGCGCGACCCACGCGGCGATCGAGCGGCGCGCGTGCGCGTCGGGATCGCTCGGCTGCCAGCGCAGCCCCGGCAGCGCCTGCGCGAAATGGACCGCATGCTGCCCGGTGCCGCTCGCGATCTCGAGCACGTCGCCGGTAGCCGGCAGCACGCGGCGCAGCACGTCGAGGATCGGCCCGCGATTGCGCTCGGCCGCCGGTGCCGACAGCCGCGCGGACGGATCGGACGACGACGTCGGCCCGGTCACGATGCGTGCTCCGGCGCGCTGCCGGCGACGCCCAGCCGCGCGTTCAGCGCGTCGAGCGCGGGCGCACAACGCGCCTCGACCTTCAGCGTCAGCATCGGATCGGCACGCGTATGGCCGAGGTTCAGCGCGGCGACGGGCTTGTTCTGCGCCTGGGCCCACACGCAGAACCGGTAGCCGGAATACACCATCAGCGACGAGCCGACGACGAGCAGCGCATCGGCCGCATCGAGCGCCTGCGACGCCAGCGCGACGCGCTCGCGCGGCACGTTCTCGCCGAAGAACACCACCGCCGGCTTCAGCAGCCCGCCGCAGGCCGGGCAGGCAGGAATGCGGAACGTGTCGAGCGCGGCCCATTCGAGATGCGCGTCGCCGTCGGCGGCGGGTTCCGCGTGCGCGCCGAGCAGCTCGGGGTTGTCCGTTTCGAGCACGGCCTGGATCGTCGCGCGCGCGTGATGCGCGCCGCAGTCGAGGCACGTGACGCCGTTGATGCCGCCATGCAGTTCGATCACGTCGCCGCTGCCCGCACGCTGGTGCAGCCCGTCGACGTTCTGCGTGACGAGGCGCTCGATCCGGCCGGTGCCGCCGAGCCGCGCGAGCGCGACATGCGAGCGGTTCGGCTGCGCACGGCCCACCACGGGCCAGCCGATCATGCTGCGCGCCCAGTAGCGGCGGCGCGCAGCGTCGGAACCGAGGAATTCGTGGAGCTGGATCGGCGGCGAGCGCATCCATTGACCGTTGCGGTCACGATAGCCGGGAATGCCGGAATCCGTGCTGATGCCCGCACCGGTCAGCACGAGCAGCCGCGGATGGCGCTCGACGAACGCGTGCAGCGCATCGAGCGCGGCCGGTTCGATGCCGGCGGATGAGGGGTCGGGCAAGGCGATGTCGTTCATGTTGGCGGCGCGTGATCGGGCGCGGTGGCCGGCCGTGCGGCCGGCGCGCCAGCACATGATACAGAACGCCGCGCGATCCGGCCGGCGGTCCGCGCGCGACACCGGCGCCGCAAAAAAAGACGCCCATCGACCACATGGCGATGGGCGCATCAACAATTGATCCATCGGGGTAGTGGATCAACTGACAGCACAATGTCGTCGGATCCGCCGCAGCGCTGCCGGCAGACCTTCCCCGGGACTACACCTTCGAATTCCTGAAATTTGCCCTGATGTTTGCGAGGATCGCCGCGCGGCACGGCGCACGGCACACGCACGCATGCTTCGCGTGCGGCGCGCGTGCGTTTCGCGCGTCGGCATGACGATCCGGAAGTCATGGTCGCCCATCCGCGCACCGGCGGTTCATCCCCGACGGCCGACCGGCACGGGTCGGCCTCGCGCTTCACGCCTGCACGTCGTCGTTCGGAACGAACCGGATGGGTCCGGATGAAGCAAAAAGCCGCGCGCTCATGTCGCCGTAATCAACGGCGACGCGAAATCACGGGCAGGTCGGCGATTCATGTTTGCAACATGGCACGTTGCGATTCGGTCTGTTCTCATTCTCTTGTCCCCGTCTTCGATGCGTCCGACCTACTGAAGCGACGGCCGGGCCCCTGCTGCGCCCGGCGATCGCGCTCACGGCGCCTACAGACATGCAAGGAGCGCACCATGCTTCGCCGTGCAAGGCCGCGCGGGCCGTGAAACGACCCCGATGCAAATCGCACGACGACAGACAGGCGCGAACGTTTCGAAAGTGAAACGAGGGGAAACGGCCCGCGCGATCGATCGCACCGGATGCGACGCCGGTGTTGCACGCATGTGACGCGTGCGCGGGCGGCGCGTTTGCGTCGGTTCGATGCCGACGATCCGCTTACAGTCGCGCGACCCTGGTCGCGCATGCATGGTTGAACGCGCTCGTCGAACCTGTGAGCGCCGCCTGCAACCACGGACAGCACGCTGCTCGCCGCAAGACCGGCCACCACGCGCTGACGTACGTTCATGCCGATTGATTGCCGGATGACCGAAGGTGCCGATCATGCCAATACCGCCGATGCCGCCGCGCGCCGCAAGCGGCGCGCAAACACGTTAGCATTCGGACACGGTGCGGCGCGCGCACCGGCTTCGCCCCGTCTCCAAGGAATGGACATGACCCTGCCCGCCTCCGGCCGCGCCGACGTCGCGCGGCGCGTCTTCTCGGCCGAGCGGCTGTCGATCGGCCTGACGCTGCCGCTGCTGCGCAGCGGCCGTACCGTCGCGGATTTCAACGAGCAGCTCGAACTCGCGGCGCTGGCCGATTCGCTCGGCTTTCGCGCACTGTGGGTTCGCGACGTGCCGCTCAACAGTGCCGATTATCCCGACCCGGTCGGGCATCTCGATCCGTGGGTGCTGCTCGGCGCGCTCGCGTCACGCACGCGCCGGATCGTGCTTGCCAGCGGCGCGATCGTGCTGCCGCTGCGTCATCCGCTGCATATCGCGAAAGGCGCGCTGTCGGTCGCGACGCTGTCCGGCGGGCGCTTCCTCCTCGGCCTCGGCTCGGGCGACCGGCCACCCGAATATGCGGCGTTCGGCGTCGACGCGCAAACGCGGCGCGACCGGTATCGCCGGCATTGGGACATCGTCGCGGCCGCGCTCGGCGTGCCGTCCCGTGTGCTGCCCGACGAGACTCCACCCGACGCGCCCGAGTTCACGCTGCTGCCGCTCGGCGACGACGCGGTGCCGATGCTTGCCGTCGGCTCCGGCGGACAGAGCGTCGACTGGATCGCACGGAACGCGATCGGCTGGATGACCTATCATCGCGACCCGGACACGCAGCGCGCTCGTTATTCAATGTGGCGCGCGGCCGTCGACCGGCTTGCACCGCCGGGCTTTCGCGCGTTCGGCGTATCGATGCGGCTCGATCTCGATGCGAATCGCGATGCACCGCCCACCGCGCTGCCGCTCGGCTATGCGACCGGTCGGAATGCGCTCATCGACATCCTGCGGGACATGCGGGCAGCCGGCACGCACCACGTCACGCTGAATCCCGGCTCGGACCGGCCCGTGCGCGAGGTCATCGAGGAAATCGCCGAGCATGTATTGCCGGTCTTTCACGACGATCGCGGTTGATTCATCAGGAATCCGGAATTCTCCACCCATGGCCCACAGTCGAAGCCACGGTTGGCCATCCATCGAGTCACCGGCGAGCACGTTTCGTTCCCGATCCTGCGCTTTCGCTTGCGGCGGGACCGCATGCCAACACCCGACGACCCGCCCTCATCATGGATCGTGAACGGCCGGCGCTAGACACCGCCACGCGAAAGGAACCGCACGGCAGCGCGCAAACGCCCGCACCGCCTGCCGCATGCCCGATTCGAATATTCGTCGACGGAACTATCCGGTTCCGATGGCAATCATGTTAACTTCCGTCCATCGTCCAGACCGGCGGGTCACGTTCCGATGCGCGCCCGCACGCCTACCCATGCGATATTTCCTGCTCGGCTGGCTGCTCGCCGCCGTCGTATCGGCCGCCCACGCGGCCGCCCCTGCCCCGGCCGCCGCCTCGGCCGCCTCCGGCGCCGTGCCCGCGCTGACGCCGCAGCAGGCGCAGCAGGCCCTCTCCGTCCTGCAAAACCCGCGCGAGCGCGAGCAGGTCGAAACGACATTGCGCGCGATCGCGGCCGTCGGCGTGCTGAGCACGCCCGCGCTCGCGGCGAGCGCCGCGGCGCCGGCCAGCGCGGCATCGGCTGGCACCGCTCCGGCCGCACTCACGACGAACGGGCTCGCGTCGATGCTCGTGCGGCAGGGATCGCGCTGGGCCGGTGAAATCGGCGGCGCGCTGAACGAATCGCTGCGCTCGCTGCTCGACGTCGGCTCGGTCGGCAACTGGTGGCACGAGCGGCTCGTACGCGCCGACCAACGTGCCGATCTCACGCGCGCGATCTTGATCATCCTCGCCGTGCTCGTGCCCGCGCTCGCCGTCGAATGGTTCGCGAAGCGGCTGCTGCGGCGCGCGCTGGCCGCGCTGAGCGCGCGCCGCACCGAATCGTCGCGCCGGGCCGATGCCGATGCCGATGCAGATGCCGACGCCGATTCAGCTGAACCCGAACCGCCCGGTCCCGGCGACCGCGCTTCGACGCCGGAACCGGCCGCCACCGCTGCCCGCGCCGACGGCACCGGCACGCCCGATACGTCGTCGCAAGGTCGCGGCCATGCGCGGCGCCACACCACGCTGCTGCGCCGGATGCCGCGCGCGCTGGTCAGCCTCGCACTGCGGGTGATACCGCTGCTGGTATTCGTCGGCGTCGCGAGCCTGACGATGTCGGTCCTCGACGGCGCCGGCACGCCGACCCAAACGGCACTCGAATCGCTGATCGACATCTACGTGATCTGCCGCCTCGTGACGATCGTCAGCCGGCTGTTCTTCCAGCCCGACGCGCGGCAGCTGCGGCTGCTGCACATCAGCGACGCATGGGCCGCGTTCGCGCAGCGCGCGATCGCGCGGATCGTGACGGTCGTCGGCGCCAGCACGGCCGCGGTCGAGATCGCCGCGAGCTTCGGCCTCAGCGACGCCGGTCACGTCGCGCTGCTGAAGGCGGTCGCGCTCGTCGGCCACTTGATGATCTCGGCGCTGATCCTCCGGTGCCGCCAGCCGGTCGCCGCGCGCATCCGCGCGGCCGGCGAGGATCGGCCGGCCTTCGCGATGGTCGGCAACGCGCTTGCCGACGCGTGGGCACCCGTGTCCGTGTTCGTCGTGATGGCGTTGTGGTTCGTGTGGGCGCTCGACGTCCACAACGGCTACCGCGTGCTGATCACGCTCGGTGGCCGCTCGATCGCCGTGATGATCGGCATGCGGATCGTGTCGATCGTCGTGTTCGGCGCGCTCGCGCGGGTGTTCCAGCGCCGCGACGACGACCGCACGCTCGTCCACCTGCACGCGTACCGCTACTACCCGCTGGTGCGCCAGGTCGTGTCGGCGGCGATCGCCGTCGTGACCGTCGTGCTGCTGCTGCAGACCTGGGGCGTGCCGATCTTCCACGCGTTCGCGACCGGCACGATCGGCCATCGGCTCGCGTCGGCGCTGATCACGATCGCGATTGCAGCCGTCGTCGCGCTGATCGTCTGGGAAGCCGCGAACATCGCGATCGAGCGCCGCCTGCAGCAGTGGACACGCGAAGGCAACCTCGTGCGCGCGGCGCGCTTGCGCACGCTGCTGCCGATGCTGCGTTCGCTGCTGTTCATCATGATCGCGCTCGTCGTCGTGCTGACCGGCCTCAGCGAAATCGGCGTGAACATCGGTCCGCTGCTCGCCGGCGCCAGCATCTTCGGCGTCGCGCTCGGCTTCGGCTCGCAGAAGCTCGTGCAGGACTTCATCACCGGGATCTTCCTGCTGATGGAGAACGCGATGCAGGTGGGCGACTGGGTCACGCTCGCCGGCGTATCCGGCACGGTCGAATATCTGTCGATCCGCACCGTGCGGCTGCGCGCGGGCGACGGGTCGCTGTACACGATCCCGTTCAGCTCGGTGACGACCGTCAACAATACGAATCGCGGGCTCGGCAACGCGGCCGTCAAGGTCAGCATTGCCTACGGCCAGGACATCGATCGCGCGATCGCGACACTGAAGGAGATCGGCGCCGCGTTGCGCGACGATCCGGATTACAAGGACGGCATCCTGTCGGACTTCAGCTACTGGGGCATCGACCAGGTCGACGGCGCGGCGATCGCGCTGGCAGGACAGATCCAGTGCAAGGACTCGGCGCGCTGGGGCGTGCAGCGCGAATTCAATCGGCGCATCGCGGTGCTGTTCCGCGAACGCGGAATCCGGATCGCGAATCCGCAGCGCAGCCTCGTCGCGTATGACGACGGTTCGCGGCCCGTTGCGCCCGAGAACGATGAGAACAGCGACCACGCCGCCGGCACGCCGGCCGAGCCGCCGCCGCCCGTTGCGCCGGAGCGCAAGCCGGACTGATCGTACGGATGCCGCTGGCGCGACCACCGCCGGTCGCGCCGTGCGCGCGCCAACGAACGACGGATAGCCGCGCTCAACGCGCGGCGGTTTTCTTCGCGCGCCGAACGCGCTTCGCTGCGTTCGCCGGCGCGGCCGGCGTCGCGCCGGCATCCCGCTCACCGCCGCGCACGCTGCCGGCCGGATCGTCGCCGACGATCTTTCGATGCGCGCGGTTTACCGCGACGGTTGCCCGAGCGCCATGTCGCAATTCATCGAGGACTTCAATGCCATGACCGCTCGCCTCAAGCACGCAACTGCCTTCGAAACGACCTCGCCCGCCGATGCGGACTGCATCGTGCGCGCCCCGCTTGCGGAACTCGAAACGCGGCTCGACGAGATCAAGACACTTGCGTCGGCAAGCGGCGACGCGCCGGACGAACGCCTGCTGCACTGTATCGACGGCCTGTTCCGGCTCGTCGACGACCTGCAGGCCGTCGAGCGGCACGACACGCCGAAGCTCGAGCTTCGGCGACGGGAGCGCCGTTGAAGTTTCCGTGCGGATGGCAGACCGGATTGCGTTACGCATTCGCCGGCGAGCGCGCTGCGCGACGCGTGACCGGAGCAGCCGGCGTCTGCGGCTCGAATGTTTCCTCCACAACCATTCGCTCATTACGAATGGAATCGTCAATTATCCGGCGCGCCGATCCGTCATTACATCCGACAGTGTCTTTGAAAATTACAAAATACCCCGAAACTTTTCAAAATCATTTCATCTTATTCAATTTAATTTTGTTTCATATAATCAGAAAAAGTTTGACACCGAACTTTCGTTCTTGATACCGTCCGATTCAAGCAATCTGACGAATTGTCCATCACGCAATCGATTCCGCTCGACGCATTGCGCTTGCGCCGCACCGACGTTCTCGCCGCCGACCGCCTCTTCTTCCGTTGGCGCATGCAACATCCCGATGCAATTGATTGGGCAGCTGCCGTCCGGCAGCAGGCCGAAGGACCGAACCGAATGAGCAGGATACCGAAACTGTTGCTCTAGTCATCCCGCCTGCATCAAACCCGCTGGCGCGGCCGCCCTGCATCGCGGCGCAGCGCCTCCATTGCCGAGCATTCCAGCATTTCGCCCCCGGAGGATCACCACCCCTGCGGATCGGGCGAAAGGCCCCGTCGCGTCCGCGCCATCCGCGCGAGCGCGGCGGATATCGGCGGCGCACGATCCGCGCCGCTGTCGACCGTCGTTGTTCGTGCCGTTCGATGTTCAACCGGAGGGGTAATTCAACATGAATCAGGTTGCAGACAAGAAACAAAAGCACATCCGCTTCGTCAAGCTCGCCTTCGCCGCCGCGGCAGCCGCTTCGTTCGGCATGGCGAGTGTCCATGCCGCACCGGCCGCCGGCTGGACGGAAACGCGCACCAAGGGCTTCCTGCCGCTCGTCCAGCAAGGTGAAAGCAGCAGTACCGCCGGCGCGCCGGCGGCCAGCACCGCCGCCGCTGCCGCGGCTGCCACCGAGATGGCGCCCGGCGAATCGGTCGACATCGTGCTCGGGCTGAACCTGCGCAACGAAGCGCAACTCGACCAGTACCTGCACGACCTGCATACGCCCGGCTCGCCGCACTACAAGCAGTTCCTCACGCCGGCGCAGTTCGCCGCGCAGTACGCGCCGACCGACCGGCAGGTCGCCTCCGTCGTCGCGCACCTGCGCCAGGCCGGCTTCGTCAACATCGTGGTTGCGCCGAACCGCCTGCTCGTGTCCGCCTCCGGCACCGCGGCAACGATCAAGTCGGCGTTCCGCACGACGCTCAAGCGCTTCACGCGCAACGGCCGCAGCGTCTACGCGAACACCGATGCCGCGCAGGTGCCGAACGCGATCGGCGGCATCGTCGGCGCGGTGCTGGGCCTGCAGAACGTCGAACTCATGCACACCGGCGCGGGCAGCAAGCCGCAAGGCAACACCAGCAACCTGACGATCCCCGCGGGCGCATCCGCGGTGCCGCACAACCCGACGGAATTCTCGTCGCTCTACGGCGGCGACGGCACGCCGACGGCCTCGCAGACCACGGTCGGCATCATCGCCGAAGGCGACCTGTCGCAGACCGTCAGCGACCTCAACACGTTCGCCGCGAACAACGGTCTCGGCACGATCAGCAGCAGCGTCGTGCCGACGGGTCCGTCAGGCAGTTCGTACACCGATACATCCGGCACCGTCGAATGGAACCTCGACAGCCAGTCGATCGTCGGCGCCGCCGGCGGCAGCGTGAAGCAGGTCGTGTTCTACGTGGCACCCTCGATGACGCTCACGGCGATCACCGCCGCGTACAACAAGGCGGTGAGCGACAATGTCGCGAAAGTCATCAACGTGTCGCTCGGCGTGTGCGAATCGTCCTCGTACAGCACCGGCTCGCAGGCGACCGACGACACGATCTTCAAGCAGGCCGTCGCGCAGGGGCAAACCTTCTCCGTGTCGGCCGGTGACCACGGCGCGTACGAATGCGCGAGCGGCACGCCGTCGCGCTCGACCTACACCGTGAGCGAGCCCGCGACGTCGCCGTACGTAATCGCGGTGGGCGGCACGACGCTGTTCACCACCACGTCGACCAATGCGTACAACAGCGAAATCGTCTGGAACGATCCGAGCTGGCAGCCGGGCACCGTGTGGTCGACGGGCGGCGGCTACAGCAAGTACGAAGCTGCGCCGACGTGGCAATCGTCGAGCCTCACCGGGTCGACCAAGCGCGCGCTACCGGACGTCGGCTTCGACGCCGACCTGCGCACCGGCGCGATCCTCGTGGTGAACGGCCAGACGTCCGACACGCTGTGGGGCTCGGGCTACCTGAACAACGAAGGTGGCACGAGCCTCGCCGCGCCGATCTTCACCGGCATCTGGGCGCGGCTGCAATCGGCGAACAACAACGCGCTCGGGTTCCCGGCGTCGAGCATCTACAAGTACTTTCCGAGCAATGCGGCGCTGCTGCACGACGTGACGTCCGGCAACAACGGCAGCGGCACGTACGGCTACAAGGCGAAGGCCGGCTGGGATGCGACGACGGGCTTCGGCAGCGTGAACATCTCGAAGCTGAACGCGTTCATCCAGAGCACGGCGGATTTCGCGCGCTGATCGTGCGATGAGGTGCGGTTCCGGGTGCATGTCGTTGCGCGCACCCGGAACCGTGTCGGCGGCTGTGCATGCGGCGCGTCCCGATCGACGACGACCGTCGGCACACGTCGCCCGCGGCTGTCGCGCGCAGGCGAAATCACAGCTGCGATTCGATCGGAAACAAGCCGAGAAACCACACTTCCATGCGCCGCGCCGCCGACACTTCCGGTTCGTGATCGAGTTCGGTCACCTTCCCGTCCGCGTCGGTCTGAATCCACTTGAGGCGCCCTTTCCCGGCCGGATCGGTCCGCAACTCGATGCGCCACGCGATTCGATCGAGCCGCGGCTCCAGATCCATCGCGACTTCGGATGCAATCGCCGGGCTCTCGCAGTAAACGCCGATCTCGGTATTGAGGTTCAGCGAGCGCGGGTCGAGATTCATCGACCCGATGAAGATGCTCTTGCGATCGAACACATACGTCTTCGCATGCAGCGATGCGCGCGACGAGCCGATGATGACCTGCTTCGAGATGCTCTTGTCGCCGGACGGGCGTCGCTCGTAAAGCCGCACGCCGGCTTCGACGAGATCGCGCCGATAGCGCCTGTAGCCGGCATGCACGGCCGCGACGTCGGTCGATGCGAGCGAGTTGGTCAGGATCGTCACTCGGACGCCGCGCGCCGTGAGCGCACGCAGCCGTTCGACCATGTCCTTGCCCGGCACGAAGTACGGCGACACGATCAGCAGCTCCTGCTCGGGCCGCAGCGCGAGTGCGCGCAATTGCGGCATCAGGTGCCCGTCGCTGTCCTTCGGCGAGCGCGCGATCTTCGCCGGATCGTCGTACAGGACCGTCGCCTGCCCCCACGACAGCTCGGTCCCCTGCCCGTGCACGATCTGGTCGAGCCGTTGCCGCGCTTCGAGCACGTACGGATTGTCCTCCATCGCGCGCAGGTAATCGCGCAGCCGTTCGCGCTCCCGGTCGAGGCCGCCGGGCGCCGCGTCGTGCCCGACCAGCGCATCGACCGGATATGCATACGGCGAATTCCAGAACGTATCGAATTCGGTCGAGATGTCGTTCACGACCGGGCCGTGCACGACCACGTCGAGATCGCCGAACTCCAGCATCGACGACGCGCCGAAGTACTCGTCGCCGATATTGCGGCCGCCGACGATCGCCGCCTGGTTGTCCGCGATCATCGCCTTGTTGTGCATGCGCCGGTTGACCCGCGAGAACTCGAGCACCGTGCCGATCTTCTTGAAGTGGCGCGTGGCGACCGGATTGAAGAGCCGGATCTCGATGTTCGGATGCGAGCTGATCTCGAGCAGCTTGCGGTCGTCCGCGTTCGTCCCGAGATCGTCGAGCAGCGCGCGCACGCGGACCCCGCGATCGGCCGCGCGGATGATCGCATCCGCGAGCTCGTGTCCGGTCAGGTCGTCGTGCCAGATGTAGTACTGAAGGTCCAGCGAGCGGTCCGCGCGATCGGCGAGCAGCACGCGCGCGTCGAGCGCATCGACCGGGTCGCGCAGCAGATGAAACGCATCCTGCCCGGGATGGGTGGCGGCCTGCTGGCGGAACGCCGCGCCGAGGCGCGTGTTCTCGGTATCGGAGAACGCATGCGTCGGCGCACGATCAGCCTGCGGCGGCAGGCTGGCGCACGCGGCAAGCATCAGCAACGCAAGAATCGCACTCCACGAACGCAACATGATCATGATGGCCACCCCACGGTCGGGCGAAGTCTGTTTGTGTTTGTTCTGGCTGCCGGACGGGGCGCGGCGCGGATCCCCGGTCCGCGCGCTGGACGAATCCCGAGCGCGCGCGCCGGTCGCGCCACAGCATACTTCGATTGACATCGGGACGGCACGCGCTCCGTGTTTCCCGGTGGCGGCGATACGACATGCGACACGGACGTGAACACGTTCGACACGTTCGCCACGTTCAGGCGGCGCGCAAAAGAAAAACCCGCGAGGCCTTGCGGCGTCACGGGTTTCGAGATTTTGCCGAAGGCCAAAGAGTCGCCAGAAAGCGGGAAAAAAAGCGGCATGCCACGCATGCCGTTTCGGGGATCGGACCGTGCGCAGCGATACCTCTGTCCGGCGCTCCGTGCGAACAGCAACGCGTGTTAGTTCGGCAGCGCGTAAGCGATCACGTAATCGCCGAGCTTCGTGCCGAAGGAGCCGTGGCCGCCTGCGGCGATCACGACGTACTGCTTGCCGTTGATCGAGTAGCTCATCGGCGTGGCCTGGCCGCCTGCCGGCAGGCGGGCTTCCCAGAGTTGCTTGCCGTTGTTCACGTCGAACGCGCGGATGTAGTTGTCCGCCGTTGCGCCGATGAACGCCACACCACCGGCCGTGATCATCGGGCCGCCCAGCATCGGCATCCCCATCTTGAACGGCAGCGGGATCGGCGAGCTGTCACGCACCGTGCCGATACGCTTCTTCCAGACGATCTCGTTGGTCTTCAGATCGATACCGGCGATGTAGCCCCATGCCGGTTGCTTGCAGGGCAGGCCAAGCGGCGAGAGGAACGGGTTCAGCGTCACGCCAAACGGCACGCCGTACTGCGGCTGGATACCCGATTCCGTACCGCTCCCCTTGGCACCCGATGCCGGTTCGATCGGGTTGCCCGGACCGCGTGGGATCAGACGCGACACGAACGGCAGCGCAATCGGGTTGGCGATGGCGATCTGACGATCGGTGTCGAGCGCAATGCCGCCCCACTCGAACATGCCCAGGTTGCCCGGGAACACCAGCGTGCCTTGCAGCGACGGCGGCGTGAAGGTGCCTTCATACCGCAGCTTGTGGAACATCACGCGGCAGACCAATTGGTCGTACATCGTCGCGCCCCACATGTCCTTGTCCGTGAGCAGGTTCTTCGGACGGAACGTGAGTTCGGAGAACGGCTGCGTCGGCGAAGTACGGTCGCCAGGCGCGGCGCCTTGCGGCACCGGCAGTTCCGGAGCCGGCACGACGGTTTCGCCGGTGCGGCGGTCGAGCACGAACAGGTTGCCGGTCTTGGCCGGCCCGTACACGACCGGCACGGTCTTGCCGTCCTTGGTCGTGATGTCGGCGAGCGTCGGCTGCGACGGCATGTCCATGTCCCACAGATCATGGTGAGCGGTCTGGTAGAACCAGGCCAGCTTGCCCGTCGACGCGTGCAGCGCGAGCAGGCCGCTTGCGTATCGCTCCATCTCCGGCGTACGGTCGCCGCCCCAAATGTCCGGCGTACGCACGCCCATCGGCAGATAGACGATGTCGAGCTTCGCGTCGTAGGCGGCGGGCGCCCATGAGTTCGGCGAGTTCCAGGTGTAGTGCTCGTCCGGGCCCGGGATATGGTTCGGATCACTCGCGCCCGGATCGAACGCCCACATGAGCTGGCCCGTGCGCACGTCGTAACCACGGATCACGCCCGACGGTTCCCGATTCGAGAAGTTGTCTTCCACCGCGCCCGCTACGACGATCACCTTGCTGGTAACGACCGGCGGCGAAGTGGGCTCGTACATACCCGGCGTGGTGACCGGCATGGCATGCTGGAGATCGAGGTCGCCATTGCTGCCGAAGCCCGCGCAGCGCTCGCCTGTCAGTGCGTCGAGCGCGTACAGGTGGCCGTCGTTGACCGGCAGGTAGATACGGCGCGAGCACGCCCCCGTAGCCGATACGGCTGCGTCGCTTGCCGGTGCGGCGGCCTGCGGCGCCGAAGCAGCAGCGTCGCTAGCCGGAACAGCCGTTGCCGATACATCGGCGCTCGCCGTCAGATCGACATACGACACGCCGCGGCAAGTCACGTGCTGGAACGACGGATCGGTCTTGAGCTTCGGATCGAAGGTCCACTTGAGTGCGCCGCTCTGTGCGTCGAGCGCGAAGAGCTTCTGGTGCGGCGAGCACAGGTAGAGCAGATTGCCGATCTTGATAGGCGTGACTTCGTCGGTGATTTCACCCGGATCGTTCGGGCCTTTCATGTCGTTCGTGCGGAACGTCCAGGCCACCTGCAGGTTCTTCACGTTGTCCCGCGTGATCTGCTGCAGCGGCGCGTAGCGCGTGCCTTCCTGAGTGCGGCCGTACGCGGGCCAGTCCGAGGCGTCGATGCCGTTGGCGTTCGCGGCGGGCGAACCGACAGACGAAGCCATCGTGCCATTGACCGTCTGCGGATCGTTGAAGCAGGCGTACACGAGCACGCCCGCCCAGATCACCAGCGCGCCGACGAGCGACTGCACGCCGAACTTGCGTGGCGCGTCGAGACGCCAGCTCACGAGCAGCAGCAACCACACGCCGAACACGACGAGCACCCCCGAGCGCGGCGCGAGCGCCCAGAAGTCGGGACCCGACTCCCACAGCGACCAGATGGCAGTGCCCCCGAGCACGAGCGCGTAGAGCACGAGCGCAGTGGGACTGCGGCGATACAGCAGCCACGTCACTGCCAGCAGCACGACGCCGGTCACGACGTAATACGCCGAGCCACCGAGCGAGAGCAAGTACGCGCCGCCTATCAGCAGAAAGAGCGATGTAAGCGCGATAAACAGGAGCGTTACGACGCCGATGAACCCCGGCGATGATGATTCGCTTGATCTGGTCATGATGATCTCAACCTTCTTTTGAGGACGGCGCCAGCATCGCTTGTCACGCGATGCCTGTGGCGAGGCTCGCCCGCGCGAACACCGGCGAGTCGTCCAGCCACTGCGCTGTGCCCGCAGTGGCCGGCTGTGCGGAAAACGCTCCGCGAAACGGCCTGTTGCTTTAGAAGACGTGCATCATCCCGACGTACGCGCCGGTTTGCCCTTCGTCCATGTTCGGACGGGTCGGCGAGCTGGAAGCTGGAATCGCGAGCCGTCGCAAACACCGGGAATTTACCGTTCTTGCTGTTGTCCACGTGTGCGACCGTGCCGTACAAGGAGGCGCGCTTGCTCGGATTATAGGTGGTAGCGAGTGCGTCGAGCTCGCCTGCGTATGCCGATGGTCGGCTTCGATGCGCACCGGTCTGTCGTCGAATACGCAGACAAGCGATCGCTCGCCGCGAAATCTTCGGGAAGGCAGTTTAGGGATGGGGAACACGAACGGTCCCTACCCGTTCGGGTAGTCCGGAGCCATGGATTGCCCGGATCCGACGCGTTGAAGCCCGGAAACGAAAAAGCCGGCCCACCGGGCCGGCTTTTCGCGTCCAATCGCGGTCGGTTGCACCGCGTGGAAACTCTCGAACAAAGCGAATCTGGTGGGCCCCCCGGGAGTCGAACCCGGCACCAACGAATTATGAGTTCGCTGCTCTAACCAAGCATGAGCTAGGGGCCCAGACGGGAAGCAACCTGTGCTACACGCCACCCCGGCAACGAAGCCGGGCCGGCATTGTAACAACAAAGCCGCTAAAGAGGACAAACGCCACCGGCATCACGCGGATACCGGCGGCGTTCGCAAGTGAGACGCTGGAAATCAGTTCCCTTCGAGGAACGACTTCAGCTTGTCGGAACGGCTCGGGTGACGCAGCTTGCGCAGCGCCTTGGCCTCGATCTGACGGATCCGCTCGCGGGTAACGTCGAACTGCTTGCCGACTTCCTCGAGCGTGTGATCGGTGCTCATCTCGATACCGAAGCGCATCCGCAGAACCTTCGCCTCACGCGGCGTCAGCGAATCGAGCACGTCCTTCACGACGTCGCGCATGCTTGCATGCAGCGCGGCATCCGCCGGCGCGACCGTGTTGTTGTCCTCGATGAAGTCGCCGAGATGGGAATCGTCGTCGTCACCGATCGGCGTTTCCATCGAGATCGGCTCCTTCGCGATCTTCATGATCTTGCGGATCTTGTCTTCCGGCATCTCCATCTTCTCGGCGAGCGTTGCCGGATCCGGCTCGAGACCGGTTTCCTGCAGGATCTGCCGCGAGATGCGGTTCATCTTGTTGATCGTTTCGATCATGTGAACCGGAATACGGATCGTGCGCGCCTGGTCCGCGATCGAACGCGTAATGGCCTGGCGGATCCACCACGTCGCATAGGTCGAGAACTTGTAGCCGCGACGGTATTCGAACTTGTCCACCGCCTTCATCAGGCCGATGTTGCCTTCCTGGATCAGGTCGAGGAACTGCAGGCCGCGGTTCGTGTACTTCTTCGCGATCGAGATCACGAGACGCAGGTTCGCCTCGGTCATTTCACGCTTCGCCTGACGCGCCTTCAGTTCGCCGGCCGCCATCTGGCGGTTGGTTTCCTTCAGGTCCTTCAGCGGCAGCACGACGCGCGCCTGCAGGTCGATCAGACGCTGCTGCTGCTCGCGGATCGCCGGAACGTTACGCGACAGGACCGCGCTGTACGCATGGCCTTCGGCCGCGATCTTCTCGGCCCAGTCGAGATCCGTCTCGCTGCCGGGGAAGCGCGCGATGAATTCCGAACGCGGCATGCCGCACTTGTCGACGACGATGTGCAGGATCTGACGCTCGACCTGACGCACTTCGTCCACTTGCGCACGCAGCGTGTCGCACAGACGCTCGACGGTACGCGCGGTGAAGCGGATCGTCATCAGTTCGGTCTGGATCGTTTCCTGCGCCTTCAGGTAGGACTTCGACTTGTAGCCTTCCTTCTCGAACGCGCGGCGCATCTTGTCGAACCACTCGCTGATCTGCGAGAACTTGTCGAGCGAGGCACGCTTGAGGGCTTCGAGCTGGGCGGCATTGGCCGACGCCTGAGCGGCACCGTCGTCTTCCTCCTCTTCCTCTTCTTCCTCTTCCTCTTCGGCTTCCTCGTCCTCGTTCTCGATCGCTTCCGCTTCCTTCGCGGAGAAACCGTCCGTATCGGCGGAGTCCGAAGCATTCGGATCCAGCAGGCCGTCGACGAGCTCGTCGACGCGGATCTCTTCGTTCGCGACGCGCTCGGCCATCGCGAGGATGTCGGCGATCGTCGTCGGGCACGCGGAAATCGCCATCACCATGTGGCGCAGGCCGTCCTCGATCCGCTTCGCGATCTCGATTTCGCCTTCGCGCGTGAGCAGCTCGACCGTGCCCATCTCGCGCATGTACATCCGGACCGGATCGGTCGTGCGGCCGAATTCCGAATCGACGGTCGACAGCGCGACTTCCGCTTCTTCCTCGACTTCATCGTCCGACGACGCGGCCGGCGCGTTGTCGTTCAGGAGCAGCGTTTCCGCGTCCGGAGCCTGCTCGTAAACCGCCACGCCCATGTCGTTGAACGTGCCGATGATGCCTTCGAGGGCTTCGGTCTCGGTGAAGTTGTCCGGCAGATGGTCGTTGATTTCGGCATACGTGAGGAAGCCGCGCTCCTTGCCGAGCTTGATCAGCGCGCGCAGTTTCACGCGGCGCTCTTCGAGCTCCTCGGCCGTGCCGGGCGTGCTCGTCGCGAACGCTTCCTTCAGCAGCGCCTTTTCCTTGGCGCGACGATCGCGCACCTTGGATTTGCCCGGGGCAGCCGCGGCTGCGGGCTGCTCGTCGCTCTGATTTGCGTCGTCATCGACGGATACTTCGTTCAGCTTTTTGGTCATGGAGTTCGCCGTACCGGCTATATCGACTCGCGGCTGCTGGACGACAGCCGGTTGAACCGTAGGTGCATGAGTAGTACGTACTGCCGTTTCGTCCGCGGCGGCAGTCGTGTCCCTTGCGCTTTTCGCACTTGCCCGCTTCGCCGCCGGCTGGGCCGGCCCGGAGTCGGGTCTGGCGGCAGCCCGTGTTCTGGCTGCCGGCGCCGGCGCAGCCTGAGCAGTGCCGGCCGCGGTTTTCTTTCCTGCAGGGGCTGACGTGGCTGAAGACGTTGTCCTGGTGGAAGAAGCAGACTTGGCCGCTGTGACCTTGGTGGTCGGCTCCGTCGAGCCCTTGCCTGTTGCTTTCTTTCCGCCTGTCGTCTTTGCCATCGCGAATCTCGCCTCTGCTTAGAAAACAAACCGCTGGAAACCTTATATTATAGCACGCTGGGGCGCCCTCTCTCAGCGCCCCGGCCGCCTACAGCCCGAGCCGACGTTTCATGTCGGTTCGCTGCTGGTTCAATTCCGTCAATTCGGCCAGTTCCTCGGGTGTGAAGGTCGATTGCCGCGCCAGCCGATCGAGCCGGTCGCAGCAGGCGTCATAGCGCATCTTGAGCACCGCGGCCTGCAGTTCCTCCCCCGCGATCCGTTCCTGTTCACGCTGCCGCTCGGGCACCGTCTCGTCTTCCGGATTCTGTAACAGCAAATCGCGGACGTTTTCATCATAGTCCAGAATTTCGCGGAAGATTTCCTCGTAAGTCGCGCCGTTCGAGGAGGTCCGCAGGACATCGGACAGCAGCCGGAACTCCGCGCCGTCACCCAGCGCACGCGCATGCTCGACGACTTCGGCGAACAGCTCGCCGATCCGCGGCAGCGCGCGCAGGGTCGCAAGCTGTTCGTCGTCGAGCTGCGACGCGATCCGCGGATGCATCACGAGCGTGCGCAACGCGCGCTTTTCGCTGTCCGTCACGCGCCGCCGCTCGCTGCGCGCGGGCGCCTGGCGCGGCGGCGCCGCGATGCGCGCATCGACGTCCGACAATCCCGCGACTTCCTCGAACGGGATATCGAGACGGTCGGCGAACATGTGCATGATCTGCGCGCGCAACGCGTTCGCCGGCAGCGCCTGCAACAGCGGCTTCGCGTCGAACAGCGCCTTCGCGCGACCTTCCGGCTGATCGAGCGCCTTGCCCGCGATTGCTTCGTTCAACAGAAATTGCGACAGCGGCATCGCGCGCTCGACCTGCTCGGAGAACGCGTCCGCACCGAATTCGCGTACATAGCTGTCCGGATCGTGCTCGGCCGGCAGGAAAAGGAATCGGATCGTCCGGTTGTCCGCCGCATGCGGCAGGCACGCTTCGAGCGCGCGGCGCGCCGCGCGCCGGCCGGCCGAGTCGCCGTCGAAGCTGAAAATGACCGTGTCGGTCTGGCGCAGCAACTTCTGTACGTGGATCGGCGTGCATGCCGTGCCGAGCGTCGCGACCGCGTTCGGGAAGCCGAGCTGGGCGAGCGCGACGACGTCCATGTAGCCTTCGACGACCAGCACGTACTTGCGCTCGCGGATCGCGAGGCGCGCCTCGAACAGCCCGTACAGTTCGCTGCCCTTGTTGAACAGCGGCGTTTCCGGCGAATTCAGGTACTTCGGCTCGCCGCTGCCGAGCACGCGTCCGCCGAACCCGATCACCTGCCCCTTCACGTTGCGGATCGGGAACATGATCCGCTCGCGGAACCGGTCGTAGCGTCGCGCCACACCCTGCGCGTCGGTTTTCTCGCTGACGATCACGAGCCCCGATTCGACGAGCGAGTCGTCGCGATAGTCCGGGAACGCCGTTTCGAGGTTCTGCCAGCCGTCCGGCGCATAGCCGAGCCCGAAGCGCGCGGCGATCTCGCCGGTCAGGCCCCGGTTCTTCAGGTACTGGATCGCGACGGTCGCGCCACGCAGTTGCTTGCGGTAGTAGTCGCACGCGGCGGACATCACGTCGGACAGCGCGGTCGCGACCGATTTCGACACGGGCGCCGGATAGTCGCCGCCGCCTCCACCGCCGCCGCCGCGCATCGACGGCTCGTGCGGCACGGTCAGCCCGACCGACTGCGCGAGCTCCTGCACGGCTTCCGGGAACGTGAGCCCCGCATGCTCCATCAGGAAGCCGATCGCCGTGCCGTGCGCGCCGCAGCCGAAGCAGTGATAGAACTGCTTGGTCGGGCTGACGGTAAACGACGGGCTCTTCTCGTTATGGAACGGGCACAACCCCATGAAGTTGGCGCCGCCCTTCTTGAGCTGCACGTACCGGCCCACCACGTCGACGATATCGACGCGGTTCAGCAAATCCTGCAGGAACGAATGCGGAATCACCGTGGGATCGAGCGAAAAAAAGACAATACGACGCCCCGGCGCACGCGCATGCGACGCGCCGGGAAGCGGGTTTTACTTCGACAGCGCGGCCTTGACCTGCGCGGAAACGGCCGTCATGTCGGCGCGGCCGGCGAGCTTGCCCTTCAGCACGCCCATCACCTTGCCCATGTCCTGCGGGCCGGCTGCGCCGGTTGCCGCGACCGCGGCCTGGACTTCGGCGGCCACTTCGGCGTCCGACAGCTGCGCGGGCATGTAGGCGCCCAGCACCGTCAGTTCGGCCTGCTCCTTCGCGACGAGATCGTCGCGGCCGGCGGCCTCGAACTGGCTGATCGAGTCCTTGCGCTGCTTGATCATCTTGTCGATCACCGCGGTGATGCCCGCGTCGTCGAGGGTCACCCGATCATCGACCTCGCGCTGCTTGATCGCGGCCATCAGCAGGCGAATCGTCGCCAGACGCTCGCTTTCCTTCGCGCGCATCGCGGCCTTCATGTCTTCGCTGATCTGCTCTTTCAAACTCATCTTGCACCCGGGATGGAAACGTGACTTCGACGCCCGCGAACGGGCGTCAACACAAAAACCCGCTTGGGACTAAGTCTCAAGCGGGTTGCTCGAATCCGGCATCGGCGACTCGCGGCCCCGGAACGAGGCCGATCGTGCGGAGGTCGCCGGTGCGCCGCTCAGCGAACCGCGCGGCGCTCAATCGTTCAGTACAGCTTCTTCGGCAGCGTCTGGCTGCGAATCCGCTTGTAATGACGCTTCACCGCAGCAGCCTTCTTGCGCTTGCGCTCGGCGGTCGGCTTTTCGTAGAACTCCCGCGCACGAAGCTCGGTCAGCAGACCGTTCTTCTCGATCGTGCGCTTGAAGCGACGCATGGCGACTTCGAACGGCTCGTTTTCTTTAACGCGAATGATCGTCATGATCCGACACGAATAAAGGTTTGCAGGGAAGACTTACGAGTATAGCAGAGCGTCGTGCAAAGACATAAGGGCCGGGTCCCGTCAACGGCAGGGCGCGCAGCCGTGTCAGGCGCCGCGCGAGAACTCCGCCGCAGCCTGCCCGGCCGCCGTGCCGGACGCCCATGCCCACTGGAAGTTGTAACCGCCGAGCCAGCCCGTCACGTCCACCGCCTCGCCGATGAAGAACAGCCCCGGCACCCGCGCGCTCATCATCGTCGCCGACGACAGTTCGCGCGTATCGACGCCCCCTTTCGTCACCTCGGCCTTCTTGTAGCCCTCGGTGCCGTTCGGTGTCAGCGTCCAGCCGGACAGCGCGTCGCCGATCTGGCGCAGCGTCTTGTCGGGCAGGTCCGCGAGCCGCGCGTCGGCCGCGACGCGGTGCGTGTCGAGCCAGACGTGGGCGAGGCGCGACGGCACCCAGTCCGCGAGCAGCGAGCCGATCTGCCGCTTCGACGTGTGCTTCGCGTCGAGCAGGTCGGCCACCGCGTCGCGCTGCGGCAGCAGGTCGATACGGATCGGGTCGCCCGACTGCCAGTAGCTGGAGATCTGGAGGATGCCCGGGCCCGACAGGCCGCGATGGGTCAGCAGCAGGTCCTCGACGAATTCGCCGCCGCGCTTCTTGTCGCCGGTCGACACGCGCACTTCGAGCGACACGCCGGACAGCGCCGCGAACGGCTCCCAGTCCTGCGACGCAAAGGTGAGCGGCACGAGCGCGGGCCGCGTATCGACGAGCTTGTGGCCGAACTGCTTCGCGAGCCGGTAGCCGAAGTCGGTGGCACCGATCTTCGGGATCGACAGGCCGCCGGTGGCGACGATCAGCGCGCGTGCGCGGATCGGCCCCGCCTGCTGCGTGTCGAGCGTGAAGCCGTCGGACGGCGCGTGGCGCACCGCGTCGACCACCACCGGCCGGCGCCAGGCGATGCCGCCCGCGTCGCATTCATGCTTCAGCACGTCGATGACCGCGTCGCTGCCGTGATCGCAAAAGAGCTGCCCCTTGTGCTTTTCGTGCCAGGTCACGTGGTGGCGCTTGAGCAGCCCGAGGAAGTCGCGCGGCGTGTAGCGCGCAAGCGCCGAGCGCGCGAAATGCGGATTCGACGACAGGTAGTTGTCGGGACCCGCATGGAGGTTCGTGAAGTTGCAGCGGCCGCCGCCCGAGATGCGGATTTTCTCGGCGAGCCGCGGCGCATGGTCGATCAGCACCACGCGGCGGCCGAGTTGCCCGGCGACCGCGGCGCTCATCATCCCGGCGGCGCCCGCGCCGATCACGGCGATGTCGTAAGTTTCCATGGCGCGGTTTGTTCAGGAACTTTGCATAGGCTAGGAATTATGCATATTTATCAGCCACTTAGAGGTAGGCGACTGATGAATATCTTGAGGAAGGGCGAATGATACATGCGACGGCGGAGAACGCAACGCTTGGATGGTGGCGCAGCCTCGATTCGCAGGTGGCGCTCGCAACCGTGAATCGACGGCCCCCATCCTTGCTGGTCGGCAGGAGAACCTGAATGCGGCTGATCTCATCCACCAGCGACTTCCTCGTCAGCAGCCGGCCCGATCCCGGGTTCCCGATCCTGCTTTGGGACAACATGGACGGTTGCCGTCCAGAGACACTCTCGGATTCGGTTCGGACGATGCGATTGTTCTCTTTCCGTTGACCGCACGGTATTTGATTGTTTTTAGTGGAAGTCAAGGTCGCATTGGAACTGGCTCCGCACAGCCTCGGCAGGTTGAGCGAGTCAATGAGGTCACTTGTGAAGCTGCGAGGCGCTTACGAAAATTCACTTGCCCCTGCAGATCGACCGCCCCAATCGATGAATGAGGTGACATTTGGCCAAACCGACGCTTATGGATTTCGGCTGCCCGATCAAGTCTCGGCGCGGCTCGCTCCTGAGTTGGCTGCTGAGGTCATCCTGGCGATCACGGCCCCACGTCGATGCGGCCATAGAGACCATCCGCTTCGTCGTTCGTGCCGGCCGCGAAGAACAGCGTATTAGTGGGCTGACTGTTGAGCCCATTCCCGAATGCGATGCCCCACAGTCCAGCCTCGACGATTGCGCTGCCGTCAGCGTGCTCAAGGGTCCCGAGCATGGTCCCGGAAGTCGCATCGAACGCGTGGATCATGCCATCGCCAAAGTTGCCGATCAGGACGGCGTTGCTGAAGCGTCCAAAATTCGCGGGAGCCAGTGCCATACCCCACGGTGCATTCAGCGACCCGCCGGTAGCGAAGCGCTGCAGGAATTGTCCCGACGGACTGAACACATCTATCACGCCGAAGCCTGCGCCCTTGACGTCATCATGTGCTGCCGCATCCTGCTTCGCGTAGGCGACGAACAGTTTCGAGCCGAGTGCCTGGATGCCGAATGGCGCGAATCCCGCAGGTAAAGCGGGATCCTGAAACGCGCCGACTGGCGTGACTTTGGCGAAGTTCCGGTCGAACACGTCGATCCGGTTGTTGTGGAAGTCCGTCGCGTACAGGAAATTCGCCCCGTTGTTACTGGCAATCGCGAGCCCCTTGTAGACGGCGGCGCCGCCGCTGTCGAACACCGTGATTGCCGACGTCGGGTTGACCGCGGGCGACCATGCGGTCATGGTCCCGCCCTCGCCAACGAAAATGAACGCTGCAGGCCCCGATTTGGCGCCCTGGGTCACCATGAAGTCATTCGTGCCATTGAACACGATCCCAGTCGGAGCGGGGTCGCCGCTCGTGCCGGGCGGGATCGTCACGACGAGCGATTGCGGCACGCCGTTGCCATCGTAAAGCGTCGCGTGCTGCGTGCCGTTATCCGCGACCCAGACGAAGCCCTTGGGATTGAAGGCAATGCCCCATGGATTCTTCAGTTTGGCATCCACATGCGCAGCCGGAACGGCGCCGTCGGAGACCAGCGCACTGACCGCGTACTGTCTCTCGTGAGACGAACCGCCGCCACACGCCACGACGCTCGCCAGCACGACAGCCGACAACGCAGCACCGAACGCCGCATGGATCTGTTTCATGATGGAACTCCGAACGTGGAAGAGCAGCTAGTAAACGAATCGGCAACCTCGTTTATTCCGCCCGTCTCGCCCGCGCATCATGAATTTTCGAAGCATGGTCACCGAAGCGGGCGAACTCGCTCCGATCGATGTCGATCCATAGTTCTCGACGCAAGCCGAACGCCGATGCACGTAAGTCTCCTCATATCGACACGTGTCGTTGACGGCCATTGTTCGAGCAAGCCCGCGTTGCAATTCACGGTGCCACGACAAGCACTGTGTGCATGCCGGATTCATAGTGCCCCGGCTTGTTGCAGATCAGCACGTAGTGGCCGGGTGCGAGCTTGAATGACACACGCTTGCTCCTGCCGGGCGCGATATCTTCGACTTCCCCGATTTTCGCCAGCCTGTGCTCCATTACCTCTCCTTTTCTGACAGGGAGCGCATCGTCAGACAGATCCGTCTTGAGCACGACGAGCTCATGTTCCATGTTGTTGTCAGCGGCATTTTTGACATCAAGCGTGACCCGACCAGACTTCACGGTGTGCGTCTTGAGCTGAATCGAGTTGGATAGCAATGTCGCGTCGACTGTATGCTGCGCCCAGCTTGCCTGCGGCGTCACACCAAGGACGGCCGCGCCCGCGACGACGATGACTCTGCAAATGGCATACATGGCTCCCTCCATAGACATTGAAGCGTCGCGTCTGCCGCGAGTTGAGCGACTGCGTGCGCCATTCATCGAGCACGCAAGACCCCCGCCTGTGTGACGGCATGAACGTTCTCGGTGGCGCGCGATACCTAAACGTACGCATCGGGGCACTTATTCCCGGAGCCGCGCAGGGGCGGCGCCGTCCATTCTCGCCGCGTTCATCACGGTACTGGCCACCGTCTTCCTGCAATGGTCGTTCCGTGCAACGCAGGTGCGTAGCCGCCAACTCGCACATGTTGGCTGGCTCCATGCAGCCTTTGCCGCGATGCTGTTCGCCATCTGACGAAATCGGCGGCGGCATCGACGCGTGAAGATCGATGCCGTCGCGCAAGTGTCCGACAACTCGCTTCAGCTCGATTTCACCGGAAACGCGCTGCATCGGCCGTCAACCTGGCCGTCGTGTGCCGGCTTGTGCGCTCGCGCGACTCATACGTCTTCCCCGGTACAGGGAGGCGATCTGGAACATGGCCTACTCCGAGCCTCCACGAGAACGCGGCCGAGAGTCTTGACGTCTATCGCCACAGAGCCATCCGTCGTCGACCGGCGCGGATTGGAACCGCGTTGAAGCGGCAGCATCCTGTTCGACATGTGAACCGACCCGACGAAGGTTACAGAAGCGTTGAACCTGCCCGGCCTGCGGCCCGGGCCGCGCAAAGCGGCGATCGACCCTCGCCTGCTATAATTTGCGGTTACGTCTACCTTCCTGCGGCGCGCTCGATGCAGCGCGCCCCGCCCTGACCCATGCTCGTTCTCGGCATCGAAAGCTCCTGCGACGAAACCGGCCTCGCGCTCTACGACACGCAGCGCGGCCTGCTCGCGCACGCGCTCCATTCGCAGATCGCGATGCACCGCGAATACGGCGGCGTCGTGCCCGAGCTCGCGTCGCGCGACCACATCCGCCGCGCGCTGCCGCTGCTCGAGGAAGTCATGGCGCAAAGCGGCACGCGCCGCGACGACATCGACGCGATCGCATTCACGCAAGGCCCCGGCCTCGCCGGCGCGCTGCTGGTCGGCGCGAGCATCGCGAACGCGCTCGCGCTCGCATGGAACAAGCCGACCGTCGGCATCCATCACCTCGAAGGCCACCTGCTGTCGCCGCTGCTCGTCGACGAGCCGCCGCCGTTCCCGTTCATCGCGCTGCTGGTGTCGGGCGGCCACACGCAACTGATGCGCGTGACCGACGTCGGCGTGTACGAGACGCTCGGCGAGACGCTCGACGACGCGGCCGGCGAAGCGTTCGACAAGACGGCGAAGCTGATCGGCCTCGGCTATCCGGGCGGCCCGGAAGTGTCGAAGCTCGCGGAAACGGGTACGCCGGGCGCGGTCGTGCTGCCGCGCCCGATGCTGCATTCGGGCGATCTCGACTTCAGCTTCAGCGGCCTGAAGACGGCCGTGCTCACGCAGATGAAGAAGTTCGAAGCGGCGAAGCTGGAGGGCGTTGCGCTCGAGCGCGCGAAGGCCGATCTCGCGCGCGGCTTCGTCGACGCAGCCGTCGACGTGCTCGTCGCGAAATCGCTCGCCGCGCTCAAGAAGACGAAGCTCAAGCGCCTTGTGGTCGCGGGCGGCGTCGGTGCGAACCGCCAGTTGCGCTCGGCGCTGTCGGCCGCTGCGGCCAAGCGCGGCTTCGACGTGCACTACCCCGATCTCGCGCTCTGCACCGACAACGGCGCAATGATCGCGCTCGCCGGCGCACTGCGGCTCGGCCGCTGGCCCGAGCAGGCGAATGCGGACTACGCGTTCACGGTGAAGCCACGCTGGGATCTCGCGTCGCTCGCACGCTGAGTCGCGCGGCGCTGCGCAACGTCGCTCGCACACCCGCACGCGCCGGACGGAAAACAAGAAGGCCGCTCGATTCGAGCGGCTTCTTCATTGCAGCGGCAAGTCGACGCAGCGCCGCAGCGCCGCAGTGCCCCGACGTTACGCAGCGTGTCGCTTGTCGCGCTCGATCAGCGCATACGCGCTGTGATTGTGGATCGATTCGAAGTTCTCGGCTTCGAGCACGTAGGCAATCACGCGCTCGTCCGCGTCGAGACGCTGCGCGACGTCGCGCACCAGATCCTCGACGAACTTCGGGTTTTCGTATGCGCGCTCCGTCACGAACTTCTCGTCCGGACGCTTCAGCAAGCCCCACAGCTCGCACGACGCCTCTTCTTCCGCGATGCGGATCAGCGCCTCGACCGGCAGGTCGGCTGCGAGTTCGGCATCGATCGTCACGTGCGAGCGCTGGTTGTGCGCGCCGTACTGCGAAATCTTCTTCGAACACGGGCACAGGCTCGTCACCGGCACGAGCACCTTCAGGAACAGGCGCGTTTCGCCGTTGCGGCATTCGCCCGCGAGCGTCACTTCGTAGTCGAGCAGGCTCTGCACGCCCGACACCGGCGCCGTCTTGTTCACGAAGTACGGGAACGTGACCTCGATGCGGCCGGCCTCGGCTTCCAGCTTCTCCAGCATCGACGCGAGCATCGCGCGGAAGCGCTCGACCGTCAGCGGCGCACGGTTCTCTTCGAGCAGCGCGACGAAGCGCGACATGTGCGTGCCCTTCTGATCGGCAGGCAGGCGCACGTCGAGATTCCAGACGCCGACGCTCGGCTGCACGTCGCCGCTCTCGGTGCACACCGTCAACGGATGCCGGACCGCCTTCACGCCCACGCGCTGAATCGGAATCTGGCGGGTATCCACCGTGCTCTGCACGTCGGGCATCACGAAGGCGGGATTCATCTGGTTCATCTTGTTCAATCCTTGTAAGCCGCGCGTTCGACGACGCGCACGCCGCGTCACGCGGCAGCCGGAAAAGCAACATGGGCCCGCAGGCCCATGTTTTCCGCATCAATGTAGACCGGTTGCGCCAGTCGCACCGACGCCGCCCGCAGGCGGCGCCAGCTTATGCGACGCGCTTCGCCTGATCGGCGACATCGGCCGCCGGGCTCAGGAAGCGTTCGCGAATCGATTTCGCGATGCCCGCGCCGTCGAGGCCGCATTGCGACAGCAGCTTCGCGGGATCACCGTGATCGATGAACTGGTCAGGGAGGCCCAATTGTATTACGGGTCGGATAACCCCACTCTCCATCAGGGCTTCGACGCAGGCCGAGCCCGCACCGCCCATCACGCAGCCTTCCTCGACCGTGACGAGGTAGTCGTGCGTCTCGGCGAGTTCACGCACGAGCGCCGCATCGACCGGCTTCACGAAACGCATGTTCGCGACCGTGGCGTCGAGCTCCTCGCCCGCCGCGAGCGACGGCGCGACCATCGTGCCGAACGCGAGGATCGCGACGCGCTTGCCTTCCGGCTGCGACGTACGGCGACGCACTTCACCCTTGCCGAGCGGGATCTCGGTGAATTCCTTCACCGTCGGCACGCCGGTGCCCGCGCCGCGCGGATAGCGCACCGCGGTCGGGTTCGGCTGCTGCAGCGCCGTGTGCAGCATCTGGCGGCACTCGTCCTCGTCGGACGCGGCCATGATCGTCATGTTCGGGATGCAGCGCATGAACGCGAGATCGTATGCGCCCGCGTGCGTCGCGCCGTCGGCGCCGACGAGGCCCGCGCGGTCGATCGCGAACACGACCGGCAGGTTCTGCAGCGCGACGTCGTGGATCAGCTGGTCGTACGCACGTTGCAGGAACGTCGAGTAGATCGCGACGACGGGCTTCAGCCCTTCGGTCGCGAGACCGCCCGCGAACGTCACCGCGTGCTGCTCGGCGATGCCGACGTCGTAGTAGCGATCCTTGAAACGCTTCTCGAACTCGACCATGCCCGAGCCTTCGCGCATCGCGGGCGTGATGCCGACGACGCGCGTATCGCGCTCGGCTTCATCGCACAGCCATTCGCCGAATACTTGCGTATAAGTCTTTTTCGCAGGCGTGGCCGACGGCTTGATGCCTTCCGCCGGGTTGAACTTGCCGGGGCCGTGATAGAGCACGGGATCCGCTTCGGCGAGCTTGTAGCCCTGGCCTTTCTTCGTCACCACGTGCAGGAATTGCGGGCCGCGCAGTTCGCGGATGTTCTGCAGCGTCGGGATCAGCGAATCGAGATCGTGACCGTCGATCGGGCCGATGTAGTTGAAGCCGAACTCCTCGAACAGCGTGGCCGGCACGACCATGCCCTTCGCGTGCTCCTCGAGCTTGCGCGCGAGTTCGAGCACCGGCGGCGCCACGCTCAGCACGCGCTCGACGCCCGCACGCGCGGCCGCGTAGAAGCGGCCCGACATCAGGCGCGCGAGATGGCGGTTCAGTGCGCCGACCGGCGGCGAAATCGACATGTCGTTGTCGTTGAGGATCACGAGCAGCTTCGCATCCTCCGACACGCCCGCGTTGTTCATCGCCTCGAACGCCATGCCGGCCGTCATTGCGCCGTCGCCGATCACCGCGATCGAGAAGCGGTCGTCGCCGTTCAGCTGGCTGCCGATCGCCATCCCGAGCGCCGCCGAGATCGACGTGCTCGAGTGCGCGGTGCCGAACGTGTCGTATTCCGACTCGCTGCGGCGCGGGAAACCCGAGATGCCGTCGTACTGGCGCAGCGAATGCATCTGGTCGCGGCGGCCCGTCAGGATCTTGTGCGGGTAGGTCTGGTGACCCACGTCCCAGACGATCCGGTCGTTCGGCGTGTTGAACACGTAGTGCAACGCGATCGTCAGCTCGACCGTCCCGAGGTTGGACGACAGATGGCCGCCCGTCTTCGACACGCTGTCGAGCACGAACGCGCGCAGTTCATCCGCGAGCGGTTGGAGTTGGCGACGATCGAGGCGGCGCAGATCCGCCGGGTCGTCGATGGTTTTCAGCAAGTCGTACATCGTCGTTCCATTGTAGGAAATCAAACGCGCCCGCATTCTATTGCACGCACCGTAGCGTGTGCGCAGCGGCGGGCTTCGCGTCAGCTGACCCGGTTCACCACCAGGTCGGCAAGTTCGGCGAGACGCTGTGCGCGTGCGCCGAACGGTTTCAGCGCATCATGCGCTTCGGCGCGCAGCTGGGCTGCGAGCTCACGCGACGCGTCGAGGCCGAGGATCGATACGTAGGTCGGCTTGTCGTTCGCCGCATCCTTGCCGGCCGTCTTGCCGAGCGTCGCCGAATCGGTCGTGACGTCGAGAATGTCGTCGACGACCTGGAAGGCCAGACCCACGGCCCCCGCGTAGACGTCGAGCGCGGCCATCGCCTCCGCCGACGGCGTGTCGCCCGCCAGCGCGCCCATCCGCACGGCCGCGCGCAACAGCGCGCCCGTCTTCATCCGGTGCATCGTCTCGAGCTGCTCGCGCGTCAGCTTGAGGCCGACGCTCGCCAGGTCGATCGCCTGCCCGCCGGCCATGCCGATCGAGCCGCTCGCCAGCGCCAGCTCGCGCACGAGCGCGGCCTGCTGCACCGGCGACAGCGCGGCGGCGTCGGTCAGCGCGACGAAAGCCTGCGACTGCAGCGCATCGCCGACCAGCAGCGCCGTCGGCTCGTCGTACTGCACGTGCACGGTCGGCTTGCCGCGTCGCAGCGCGTCGTCGTCCATGCACGGCATGTCGTCGTGCACGAGCGAGTAAACGTGGATCATCTCCAGCGCCGCCGCTGCCGCGTTGCGCGCCGCTTCGGTCGCGCCGGTCAGTTCGCCTGCTGCATGGCACAGCAGCGGGCGAACGCGTTTGCCGCCGCCGAGGACCGCGTAGCGCATCGCTTCGTGGAGTTGCGTGGGCACCACGTTGTCAGCCGGCAAATAGTGGTCGAGTGCGTCCTCGACACGGTCGAGCACGGACCGCATCCATTGTTCGAATGTCATAGATCGTCGTCTTCGCCGTCCGTGGCGGCCGTTCCGGACGAAAGCGGCTTCAGCGTCGCGCCGTCGAGCACGCGAACCTGCTGTTCCACTTTCTCGAGCTGCTGTTGGCAAAACGCAACGAGAGTCGCACCGCGGCGATACGCAGCGAGCGAATCCTCGAGGCTCAACGTGCCGCCTTCCATCCGGGCAACCAGCGTCTCGAGTTCCGCGAGCGCCGTTTCATAGTTGTCCGGCAACGGTTCGGTGCCATTGCCGGGCGGGGTGGCGCCTTGGGATGCGGTTTTCGCCATGGACGAGGGTGTCAAATTTCAAAACAAGTCGGACATTCTACGGCAAAAGAGAATTTTCCGACCTGCCGACTTGGCACCCTGGCACGCATTCGGGCCCCTTCTTCGACACACATTGTGCGCCACCCGATCGCCGCCGGACAAAAAATTGACACAAATCAGGCACTTAATCCTAGCCTTGCGAGGCGAACCGGGTATAATTCCGCGTTTCCCTAAATCGATTTTTCGATGGTTGGGTTGTTCACTGCTTTCACGCTAACACCGGGAGTGGGAATGTCCAATCTGAGCGATGCGCTTCAGTTGAAGTCGGCTCACAGCCAGCTTCCAGTCACTGCATACTTCGATGAGGCGCTGCTCGAGCGCGAGATCGAAACCCTCTTCAAGAAAGGACCTCGTTACGTCGGGCACGAGTTGATGGTGCCCGAGGCGGGGGATTATTTTGCGCTGCCGTCCGAGAAGGAAGGCCGCGTGCTGGTCCGCAACCCGGCGAACCAGATCGAACTGCTGTCGAACGTGTGCCGCCACCGGCAGGCGATCATGCTGAACGGGCGCGGCCACACGCAGAACATCGTGTGTCCGCTGCACCGCTGGACGTACGATCTGGAAGGCCAGCTGCTCGGCGCGCCGCACTTCCCCGACAAGCCGTGCCTGAACCTCGGCAAGAGCCCGCTGCAGAACTGGCAGGGGCTGCTGTTCGAGGCCGAAGGCCGCAACGTCGCGCGCGATCTCGCGAACCTCGGCACGAAGCATCACTTCGACTTCTCCGAGTATCACTTCGATCACGTCGAAGTGCACGAGTGCGATTACAACTGGAAGACGTTCATCGAGGTCTACCTCGAGGATTACCACGTCGTCCCGTTCCACCCGGGCCTCGGCAGCTTCGTGTCGTGCGACGATCTCAAATGGGAGTTCGGCGACTGGTACAGCGTGCAGACGGTCGGCGTGCACAACGCGCTCGCGAAACCGGGCAGCGCGACCTACAAGACTTGGCACGAGCAGGTGCTCAAGTTCCGCAACGGCGTGCCGCCGGAGTTCGGCGCGATCTGGATGGTCTACTACCCGGGCCTGATGATCGAATGGTATCCGCACGTGCTCGTCGTGTCGTGGCTGATTCCGCGCGGCCCGCAGAAGACGACCAACATCGTCGAGTTCTACTACCCCGAGGAAATCGCGCTGTTCGAGCGCGAGTTCGTCGAGGCCGAGCGCGCCGCCTATATGGAAACGGCCATCGAGGACGACGAAATCGCGATGCGGATGGACGCAGGCCGCCGTGCACTGATGGCGCGCGGCGAATCGCAGGTCGGCCCGTACCAGAGCCCGATGGAAGACGGCATGCAGCACTTCCACGAGTTCCTGCGTCGCCATCTCGGCGATCTCTGACCTGCGCGCGGTGCTTGCGCGCCGCACGGCATTCGGCATATGAAAAGACGGGTTCCGGCCCGTCTTTTTTTGTTTAGACTTGGAGTATCAGGCCGTTTGCACTCCAGGGAGCCGTCATGCCACATACCCACTACACCACGCTCATCTCAGCAACCAATCTCGCCGAGCGCCTGGCCGCGGCGCCGGGCAGCGTTGCCGTGTTCGACTGCCGCTTCGATCTCGCCGATCCGGGCGCAGGCGAAGCCGCCTACGCTGCCGGCCATATCGCGGGCGCACAGTATCTCCATCTCGACCGCGACCTGTCCGGCCGCAAGACCGGCACCAACGGCCGCCATCCGCTGCCGACCCGCGACGCGCTCGCCACGCTGCTCGCCAGCCGCGGCGTCAAGCAGGGCCAGCAGGTCGTCGCCTATGACGCACACGGCGGCGCCTATGCGGCGCGCCTGTGGTGGCTGCTGCGCTGGCTCGGGCACGATTCCGTCGCGGTGCTCGACGGCGGCCTGCAGGCATGGGAAGCAGCCGGCCAGCCGCTGACCGCCGACGTGCCGCACCCGGCCGCCGGCGACTTCCGCGCGGCAGCCCCGCTCGAATCGACGGTCGACGCGGCGGCCGTGCTCGCGAACGTGACGTCGGCCCAGCGCGTCGTGATCGATGCGCGCGCGCCGGATCGCTATCGCGGCGAAAACGAAACGATCGATCGTGTCGGCGGCCATATTCCCGGCGCACGCAACCGGTTCTTCAAGGACAATCTGGCTGCCGACGGCCGCTTCAAGACCGGCCACGAACTGCGCGAGACGTTCACCGCGCTGCTGGCCGGCACCGAACCGAACAACGCGATCCTGCAATGCGGATCCGGCGTGACCGCGTGCCACAACGCACTCGCGCTCGAGATCGCCGGGCTTCACGGTGCGTCGCTGTATCCGGGCTCGTGGAGCGAATGGAGCGCCGATCCGTCGCGGCCGATCGCGACCGGCCCGAACCCGTAAGCACCGGCGCGACACGTCGACGAGGCGACGGCATCTGCCGCCTCGTCGCTTACATCACGCCGTACTTGTGGAACCACTCGATCGCGCGCTTCCAGCCGTCCTCGGCATCGCCCTTCACGTAACTCGGCCGGTAATCGGCGAAGAACGCATGACCGGCATCCGGATAGACGACGATCTCCGATTGGCGCGCGAGCTTCGAATCGCTCGCCTGGATCGCCTTGCGCATGTTCGCGAGCGCCGCCTGCGTGATGTTCGTATCCTTCTCGCCGTACAGCCCGAGCACCGGCACCTTCAGCAACGACGCATGATCGACCGGATTGAACGGTGTCATCTCGTCGGTCTTGCCTTCGACGAACCCGTACCACGCGACGGCCGCCAGCACGTGCGGATTGTGCTCCGCATACAGCCACGCCTGGCGGCCGCCCCAGCAGAATCCCGTCACGCCGAGACGCGACAGGTCGCCGCCGTTCTTGCCGGCCCACGCGACGGTCGCATCGAGATCCTCGGTGACCTGACGGTCCGGCACCTTGTTGACGATGTTGTCGACGAGCGCCTGGATGGTCGGATACTTCGACGCGTCGCCCTGGCGCGCGAACAGGTCGGGCGCGATCGCGAGATAGCCGAGCTTCGCGAAGCGACGGCAGACGTCGGCGATATGCGCATGCACGCCGAAGACCTCGTGGATCACGATGACGACCGGCAGGTTCGTCTTGCCGACCGGCTGCGCGCGATACGCGGGGATGCTCGCGTCGCCCGAGCGGATCTCGATGGTGTCGACGTCCAGCCCGGCGCTGTCGGTCGTGATCGTCTGCGCCGACACGGGCAGCACGGCCGCCGCGAAGGTGCCGCCCAGCGCGGCCTGCATGAACTTGCGGCGCGAGAACGGAACACGGGGAACCAGGCTGTCGACTTCGGGTTTCAACATGAATGCACTCCTCGATTGGGCGCCGCCGTCACGGTCATGGCTTGGACCTGACGGGGCATCGCGCCGGCGGACGGCGCGGATGTCGCGGCGGTTGACACTCCGCCGCAAGCGGAAACCCGCACAAGATGCCCAATAATCCGTTGTCACGTCAACTGTCAGATGTGTAAGACTCGATTACGAAGGCGTAATCCGGCGGCGTCCGTAACGGTATCGACAACCGCGATCCGGCCCGGCAAGTTCATCCGCGGCGCACATGCGGCAAGCGCCTTCACGCGCTCGAATGCTTGCGGGTCGGCACGAAACGACGCGCAATAGAGATGTGCAATAAACAGGCCCGGCACGCGAACGCACGACCACCCTGCACTTGAAACGACAACGGGCAGGAAATGCGCGCGATGCGCATTTCCTGCCCGCCCGGCGCACGAACGTGCGGCCGCGTCAGTGCAGCTTGACGCGCGGCAGCGTCGTGCGGCGCAGCCAATGCGCGACCGTATCGAGCATCATGCGCGGATAGCCGTGCAGCGCCGCGATGTGCAGCCGGTACAGCGACATGTACATGAAGCGCGCGAACAGCCCTTCGATCAGCATGTTGCCGCCGATCAGCCCGCCCATCAGGTTGCCGACCGCGCTGAAATGACCGAGCGACACGAGCGATCCGAAATCGCGATACGTGAATTCCGGCAGCGAACGCCCGTCGAGCCGGCAACCGATCGCCTTCAGCAGGAAGCTCGCCTGCTGGTGCGCCGCCTGCGCGCGCGGCGGCACGTTGCGCTCGTTGCCGGGCCATACGCAGGCCGCGCAATCGCCGAGCGCGAATACGTTGTCGTCGGTGAAGGTCTGCAGCGTGCGGCGCACGTCGAGCTGGCCGAGCTTGTTGACCTGCAGGCCGTCGAGATTCGACAGCACGGACGGCGCCTTGATGCCGGCCGCCCAGACCGTGAGATCCGCACGCACCGTCTTGCCGCTCGCGGTGTGCACGAAACCCGGCGCGACTTCGGTCACGCGCTCGGCGAGCATCAAGCGCACGCCGAGCTTTTCGAGCAGCTCGGCCGTTGCCGTCGATACGCGCTCCTGCAGCGCGGGCAGAATCCGCGGCCCCGATTCGATCAGCACGATGCCGACGTCGTGCTGCGGGTCGAGCTTGTGCAGCCCGTAGACGGACAGCACCTGCGCGGTATTGCGCAGCTCGGCGGACAACTCGACGCCCGTCGCGCCGCCACCGACGATCACGACCTGGATGCGCGGTTCGGCCGCCGCCCCGGGCGCGGGCTGCGCCGGCGCCTGATGCTCGGCGCGCATGCACGCGGCGATCAGGCGCTTGCGGAAGCGCTCGGCCTCGCCGACCGTATCGAGCGCGATCGCGTTTTCGGCCGCGCCCTGCACGCCGAAGAAGTGCGTCGTGCTGCCGATCGCGATCACGAGCGTGTCGTATTCCAGGTCGCGCGCCGGCAGCAGCTCCGCGCCGTCGCTGTCGTTGACGGGCGACAGCGTGATGCGCTTCGCCGTGCGGTCGAGCGCGGTCAGTTCGCCCTGCTGAAACTCGAAGCCATGCCAGCGCGCCTGCGCCGCGTATTCGAGCTCCTGCGTGAACGGGTCCATGCTGCCGGCCGCGACCTCGTGCAGCAACGGCTTCCAGATGTGAGTCGGATTGCGGTCGACGAGCGTGACGAGCGCACGTGCGGGACGATTGCCGCGCGCGCCGTAACGGTCGCCGAGCCGCGTCGCCAGTTCCAGGCCGCCTGCGCCGCCGCCTACGATGATGATCCGATGCATCTGATTCCCCCTTTGCGATTCGAAACTGCTGCCGCCGCACGAGGCAGACGCGATGCGTTCGCGCCGCCCGTTGGATTAACCGGTTCGGACATCATCGATGTGCAGTTCGAAACACTTCGATGCGTCCGATGCCGGAACACGGGGCGCGCTGCCCCCGCGACAATGACCTGACTGACTTGCATTGTCCGGGAGCTTGCGCGTTGACCACAAGCAAACCATCTCGATATTCAGCATCCCTGCAACAATATGCCGCGGGAAACGGGAATCGCACGGGGGTGCGTCAGTGTGCCTCTTCCCAGTTCGCGCCGGCGCCCACTTCGGCGACCAGCGGCACCTTCAGCTTCGCCACGCCGCACATCATTTCCGGCAGCTTCTCGCGCACGAGCGACAGTTCTGCGTCGGGCACCTCGAGCACCAGTTCGTCGTGCACCTGCATGATCATCCGTGACGCGAGCCGGTCGCGCGTGAGCCAGTCGTCCACCGCGATCATCGACAGCTTGATCAGGTCGGCCGCCGTGCCCTGCATCGGTGCATTGATGGCGGCGCGCTCGGCGGCCTGACGGCGCGGGCCGTTGCCGCCGTTGATCTCCGGCAGCCACAGGCGGCGGCCGAAAACGGTTTCGACGTAGCCCTTCTCCTTCGCCACCGCGCGCGTGTTTTCCATGTACTGCGCGACGCCCGGGTAGCGCGCGAAATAGCGGTCGATGTAGAGCTTCGCCGCATCGCGCGTGATGCCGAGGTTCGACGCGAGGCCGAACGCGCTCATCCCGTAGATGAGCCCGAAGTTGATCACCTTCGCGATCCGGCGCTGGTCGGAATTGACCTCCAGCGGCGTCACGCCGAACACTTCGGCGGCGGTTGCGCGGTGGATGTCCTCGCCCTGCGAGAACGCGCGCAGCAGCGACGCGTCGCCGGAAATGTGCGCCATGATCCGCAGCTCGATCTGCGAATAGTCGGCCGACACGATGCGGTGCCCCGGCGATGCGATGAACGCCTCGCGGATCCGCCGGCCTTCGGCCGTGCGCACCGGAATGTTCTGAAGATTGGGATCGTTCGACGCGAGACGGCCCGTGACCGCGACCGCCTGCGCATAGTTCGTGTGCACGCGGCCCGTTGCGGGATTCACCATGCGCGGCAGCTTGTCCGTGTAGGTCGACTTCAGCTTCGACAGCCCGCGATGCTCGAGCAGCAGCTTCGGCAGCGGGTAATCCTCGGCGAGCTTCTGCAGCACTTCCTCGTCGGTCGACGGTGCGCCGCTCGGCGTCTTCTTCACGACCGGCAACTGCAGCTTCTCGAAGAAGATCTGCCCGATCTGCTTCGGCGAGCCGAGATTGAACTCGCCGCCCGCCAGTTCGTACGCCTGGCCCTCGAGCTCGATGAGCCGCGTCGCGATCTCGCTGCTTTGCGCCTGCAGGCGTGCGTCGTCGATCAGCACGCCGGTGCGCTCCATCTTGCGCAGCACGAGCGACACCGGCATCTCGATCTCGCGATACACGCGCTCGAGGCCCGCCTCGCGCGCGACCTGCGGATACAGCGCCTGATGCAGCTGCAGCGTGATGTCCGCATCCTCGGCCGCATACGCCGCGGCCTGCTCGAGCGCCACTTCGTCGAAGCCGATCTGCTTCGCGCCCTTGCCGGCCACGTCTTCATACTTGATCGTCTTGACGCCCAGATGACGCAGCGCGAGGCTGTCCATGTCGTGCGTCCGGTGCGATTCGAGCACGTACGATTCGAGCAGCGTGTCGTGCTCGATGCCGTTCAGCGCGATGTCGTAGTTCGCGAGCACCTGCGCGTCGTACTTCAGGTGCTGGCCGACCTTCTTGCGGTCGGCCGATTCGAGCCACGGCTTCAGGCGCGCGAGCACGTCGTCGATCGGCAGCTGCTCGGGCATGTCGGGGCCGCGATGCGCGACCGGCAGATACGCGGCCTTGCCCGGCTCGACCGAGAACGACAGGCCGACGAGCCGCGCGGTCATCGGATCGAGCGACGTGGTTTCGGTGTCGAACGCGGTCAGCGCGGCCGCGTCGATCTTCGCGAACCATGCGTCGAACTGCTCCCAGGTCTGGATCGTGTCGTACTCGCGGACGATGTCTGCGGCCACCACCGGGGCGGGGTCACCTTCCGGCGCATCGGCGCCGCCGCCTTCGGCGGGCGCGCTGTCGACTTCGCGCAGCCACGTCTTGAAGCCGTAGCGCGCGAAGATGTCGCGCAGCAGGTCGCGTGCTTCGCCGTCGCTCTTCAGCGACGCTTCGATCGATTCGAGATGCGGCGCGAGATCGCAGGCCGTGTCGACGGTCACGAGCTTGCGGCCGAGCGGCAGGAAGTCGAGCGCGCGGCGCAGGTTGTCGCCGACCACCCCCTTGATCTCGCCTGCGTGTTCGATCACGCCGTCGAGGCTGTCGTATTGCGACAGCCACTTCACGGCCGTCTTCGGCCCGCACTTCTCGACGCCGGGCACGTTGTCGACGGTGTCGCCGATCAGCGCGAGGTAGTCGATGATCCGCTCGGGCGGCACGCCGAACTTCGCGACCACGCCGTCGCGATCGAGCGTCTCGTTGGTCATCGTGTTGACGAGCGTGACGTGATCGGTGACGAGTTGCGCGAGGTCCTTGTCGCCGGTCGATACGATCACGTTCATCCCGTGCCGTTCGGCTTCGCGCGCGAGCGTGCCGATCACGTCGTCGGCCTCGACGCCCTCGACCATCAGCAGCGGCCAGCCGAGCGCGCGCACGGCGCCGTGAATCGGTTCGACCTGCAATGCAAGATCGGGCGGCATCGACGGACGGTTTGCCTTATAGTCGGCATAAAGGTCGTCGCGGAACGTCTTGCCCTTTGCATCGAACACGCAAGCGCTATACTCTGCACTGACTTCCTTGCGCATACGACGCAGCATGTTGATGATTCCGTAGAGCGCTCCGGTCGGCTCCCCGCCAGGGCCACGCAAATCAGGCATCGCATGGTAAGCCCGATACAGATAGCTCGAACCGTCAACCAATAGCAGGGTCTTACCTTCCAGATTTCGTTCTTCAGGCATTATGAACAAGAGAAAAGTGATTCCGAGTCTGCGTTCGCTCGCAGATCAAGAACGCGCGACGGCCAAGAAGGCGCGCGCATCGTGGCAGATGTTCACGATTATGGCAGAGTTTATCGAGGCGACCGAGTACCTGTCGGAGATCCGCCCGGCCGTCAGCATCTACGGTTCTGCCCGCCTGAAGCCCGATACGCCGCACTACAAGTTGGCCGTGCAGATCGCGCGCAAGCTGTCCGACGCCGGCTTCGCGGTGATCTCCGGCGGCGGCCCCGGCATCATGGAAGCCGCGAACAAGGGCGCGCACGCCGGCAAGGCGCCGTCGGTCGGCCTGAACATCGAGCTGCCGCACGAACAGGCCGGCAACCACTACCAGGACATCTCGCTGCGCTTCCGCCACTTCTTCACGCGCAAGGTCACGTTCGTGAAGAACTCCGACGCGGTGATCGTGATGCCGGGCGGCTTCGGCACGCTCGACGAACTGTCCGAAGTGCTCACGCTGATCCAGACGAAGAAGTCGCGCCTCGTGCCGATCATTCTCGTCGGCAGCACGTTCTGGCAGGGGCTGCTGCAATGGTTCCGCGACCAGTTGATCCCGAACGGCCTCATCAATCCGGAAGACATGGACCTGATGCAGGTGATCGACGATCCCGACCAGGTGCTCGACGCCGTGCTCGCGTTCTACGAGGACAGCGGCGAGGAAGAAGGCGCGGACGGCGACGATCATCCGCCGCGGCCCGAAGAAGACCGCATGTTCTATCTGTAATTCGATCGGCTCGATGGCCGGCCGTCGCGGCCGGCATCCCGCTTCCCGCGCGGCAGGCATGGCGATTCCGCCACCTGCCGCGCGTCATTTTGTAACGCCGCGTTAATCCCGCAACGCGGCGACGCACCGTCGAATGTCAAATTCGGGCGGCCGGTGCCGCACAACGCCTTCGACGCGTGCCACGCCCGGGACCGACCATTGTCAAATCACGCTGCCGTCCATCGGTCCAGCCGGCCGGCCTGACGTCAATCTGCCGTAACAAATGCCGCTCGCCTTTTCCGTGCGGCGCCCGCACACTGCCTCTTGTCGGCGTGGCGTCCCCCCGGTGGAACGATCCCCCCTCGCGTCCATCGCGTCGCGCCGGCCTTTTGACAACGACATCACGGAAAACAACATGAAACGTTCGCTGATCGCCCTCGCCTTCGCCGGCCTCGGTGTTTCGCTGTCCGGCCTCGCCCACGCCGTCAACGTCGACGTCAACATCGGCACGCCCGCGCCGGTCGTCGTCGCGCCCGCGCCTGTCGTGGTCGCACCGGCTCCCGCGGTCATCGTCGGCTGGCACGGCGATCGTTACTGGGACGGCCGCCGCTACTGGGAACGCCGCGAGTGGGAAGATCACGAGCGCCATCATGGTCACGGCGGCTATCACTGCCCGCCGGGACACGCGAAGAAGGGTGAGTGCTGAGCATCCGAGTGCGGGTTCGATCGGGCTCGCGCACTGCAGGACAAAGAACAAGGCCGCACGTGAACGAAAGTTCGCGTGCGGCCTTTGTCGTTACGCCCGCGGCTTGCGCGGCGTTCACATCACTGGAACGCCACTTCCGCGAAGCTCCGCAGCTTGCGGCTATGCAGCTTGTCGAGCCCGTTCGTGCGCAGGATCTCCATCGCCTTCACGCCGATCTGCAGATGCTGGTCGACCTGCCCGCGATAGAACGTGTCGGCCATGCCCGGCAGCTTCAGCTCGCCGTGCAGCGGCTTGTCGGACACGCACAGCAGCGTGCCGTACGGCACGCGGAACCGGAACCCGTTCGCGGCGATCGTCGCGCTTTCCATGTCGAGCGCGATCGCGCGGCTCTGCGACAGCCGCTGCACGGGTTCGCGGTGATCGCGCAGCTCCCAGTTGCGGTTGTCGACGCTCGCGACCGTGCCCGTGCGCATCACGCGCTTCAGTTCGGCGCCTTCGAGACGGGTGACCTCGGCCACGCCGCGCTCGAGCGCGAGCTGCACTTCGGCGAGCGCCGGGATCGGCACCCACAGCGGCAGGTCCGCATCCAGCACGTGATCCTCGCGCACGTAACCGTGCGCGAGCACGTAGTCGCCGAGGCGCTGCGTGTTGCGCAGGCCCGCGCAGTGGCCGAGCATCACCCACGCGTGCGGTCGCAGCACCGCGATGTGATCGGTGATCGTCTTCGCGTTCGACGGGCCGACACCGATGTTGACCATCGTGATCCCGCTGCCGTCCGCGCGCTTCAGGTGATATGCAGGCATCTGCGGCAGCCGCGGCGGCGCGGCGCCCTCGGCCGGCTCGCTGCCGAGGTTCGCGTTGTACGTGATGACGTCGCCCGGCTCGACGAACGCGCTGTACTGGCTGCGGTACGCGCGCACCTCGGGATCGTCGCTCTCCGTCATCATCGTGCGGCCGAGCTTCACGAATTCGTCGATGTAGAACTGGTAGTTCGTGTAGAGCACGTAGTTCTGGAAATGCGTGGGCGACGTCGCCGTGTAGTGACGCAGCCGGTGCAGCGAGAAGTCGACGCGCGCGGCGGTGAACAGCGCGAGCGGATGCGGCTCGCCGGGCGCCGGCTCGAACGTGCCGTTGACGATGCGGTCGTCGAGGTACGACAGGTCGGGCGTGTCGAAGATGTCGCGCATCGCGAGCAGGCGGTCGCGGTCGAGCTCGCCTTCGAGGTGGATGCCTTCGGGAAACGCGAAGTGAACCGGAATCGGCTGCGACGACACGCCGATCTCGATCTTCACATGGTGATTCTTCGACAGCAGGCGCAGTTGCTCGCGATAGTAGTTCGCGAACAGGTCGGGGCGCGTGACGGTCGTCTCGAACACGCCGGGACCCGCGACGAAACCGTACGAACGGCGCGAATCGACGTGCGTGTTGACGTCGGTACGAATCCGCACGAACGGATAGCACGCACGCACGTGCTCGGTGATCGGTTCGTGGCGGCGATAACGCGCGAAGGCATCGCGCAGGAAGCCCGTGTTGGTGTCGTAGATGGCCGACAGCCGCGCGACGGCGGCGACGGAATCGTCGAATGCTTCGACGGGCGGACTCTCGGGCGTCAGCACCCGATGCCGGCGGCTCAAATCGTTCTTCATTTTCATCACCTCGTCTGATCGAACGACATTACCACGGAACCCGGTCATGCTCATGGCCACTCGCTTGCACGCCGCTTGCACGCGAGGGCCGGGCCGCGCGCAGTATTTGCTAAAATCGGAAGGTTCACTGGAGACTCATCATGAAGCCGCTCATTCTCGTCGCCGCTGCCGCCGTGTTCGCGGGCACGTTTGCCGCTGCCGGCGCCGCTTACGCCGCCGGCGGCACGCCCGACGCCGACGCGCAGGCCCGGGCCGAGGCCAACGAGGCCGCCGGCCTGCCCGATCTCCGCAAGATCAACCGGCCGGGCGCCGAAGTCACGTCGAAGGTCGACTTCGCCGACATCCGCCGCACGCCGAGCTTCCACGCAAAGAGCAAGAGCGGCACCGAGGTCACCGAGTATCGCGATCGCGGCAAGCCGGTCGAAATCGACGTGAAGTCGAACTTCGGCACGCGCTACCAGATGAGCTCGACGCTCGACACGTCGCCGAAGCCGCACGACGCGGGCGTCCCGATCACGCGCCTGCCGTCGGTCAACCTGCGCTACTGATTTCCTGCCGCGCCGCGTCGGTCCCGACGCGGCGCGCCGGCATTCCCTTCACCTCCTGTCGCGCCGCACGCCGCGCGCGTGCCGACAACTGACCAGACGCATCTCGCATGGCCGTTTTCACCGCTGTTTCCGACTCCGATCTCGCGCAATGGATGCGCCACTACGAACTGGGCGACGTGCTGGCGTTCCGCGGCATTCCGTCCGGCATCGAAAACAGCAACTTCTTCCTGACGACGACGCGCGGCGAGTACGTCCTGACGATCTTCGAAAAGCTGACGGCGGAACAGCTGCCGTTCTACCTCGACCTGATGCGCCATCTGGCGAGCCACGGCGTGCCGGTGCCGGATCCGGTCCCGCGCGACGACGGCGCACTCTTCGGCGAGCTGCACGGCAAGCCGGCGGCGATCGTCACGAAGCTCGACGGCGCCGCCGAACTCGCGCCGGGGGTCGAACACTGCATCGAGGTCGGGCAGATGCTCGCGCGCCTGCACCTCGCGGGGCGCGACTATGCGCGTCACCAGCCGAACCTGCGCAGCCTGCCGTGGTGGCAGGAGAACGTGCCGGCGATCGTCCCGTTCGTTTCCGACGCGCAGCGCACGCTGCTCGAGGACGAACTCGCGCACCAGGCCGCGTTCTTCGCGTCGGACGACTACGCGGCGCTGCCGGGCGGCCCGTGCCACTGCGACCTGTTCCGCGACAACGTGCTGTTCGCGCACGCGGCTCCCGGCACCGGTCATGACGTACGGCTCGGCGGCTTCTTCGATTTCTATTTCGCGGGCTGCGACAAATGGCTGTTCGACGTCGCGGTCACCGTCAACGACTGGTGCGTCGACCTCGCGACGGGCGTGCTCGACGTCGCGCGCGCCGATGCGCTGGTGCGCGCCTACCAGACGGTCCGGCCGTTCACGGCCGAGGAGCGCCGCCACTGGTGCGACATGCTGCGCGCGGGCGCGTACCGCTTCTGGGTGTCGCGCCTGTACGACTTCTACCTGCCGCGCGCGGCCGAAATGCTCAAACCGCACGATCCCGGTCATTTCGAACGCATCCTGCGTGAGCGTATCGTCCACACGCCCGCGCTTCCCGAGACCCATACCGCATGCAACTGATCGAAGTGCCCGCGAAAGCGGGCTATGTCTGGTTCCGACAAGGCATCTGGCTGTTCCGCCGGAACCCGCTCGCGTTCATCACGCTGTTTTTCACGTACCTGCTGGCGATCACGCTGGTGTCGATGGTGCCGGTGATCGGCGCGGCGCTGCCGCTGCTGTTCATCCCCGGCATCGCGGTCGGCTTCATGGCGGCATGCCGCGACACGGTGGCCGGCAAGCCGGTGATGCCGACGATCCTCATCGACGGCTTCCGCTCGTACGGCACCGCGACGACGCAGCGGCTGCTCGTGCTCGGCGTGGTCTATGTCGCGCTGATGGTGCTGGTGTTCGCCGCGTCGTCCCTCGTGGACGGCGGCGGGCTGCTCCAGATGATGCTCGGCGCCACGAACGAAGCGAGCCCGACGCCGGAAACGCTCGCCGCGCAAGGCACGCTCGGCGCGCTGCTGCTGGCGACGCTGCTCTACGCGCCGGTCGCGATGCTGTTCTGGTTCGCGCCGGTGCTCACCGCGTGGCACGACATTCCGCCCGCCAAGGCGCTGTTCTTCAGCATCGTCAGCTGCTGGCGCAATCGCGGCGCATTCGTCGTGTACGGGCTGCTGTGGTTCGGCGTCGCGCTCGGCACGTCGTTCGGCCTGTCGCTGCTGCTGCAGGCGCTCGGCGCCGGCGCCTATGTGCTGACGATCATGATGCCGGTGACGATCCTCATCGTCACGATGATGTACTGCTCGTTCTACGCGACCTATCGCGGCTGCTTCGGCGTGCAGGAACCGGGCGCCGCGACGCCCACCACCGGCCGCTGACGCCGTTCGGCCGGCGCCCGCCGCCGGCCGTCCATCCCTCCTCCCGGCCGGCCCGGCGCGGATCCCCGGCGCCACGCCCCACCCCTGTTCAACCGAATCTTTTGCGCGCAAAATAATTTGCGTACAAATCGTTAGCGCGTCCGCCGCGCCGCCCGAATCATGGACCGCCTGCCCCCGCTGCCCCAGACGCTCGACGAGCAACTGTGCTTCGCGCTCTACTCGACATCGCATGCGATGACGAAGGCGTACAAGCCGCTGCTCGACAAGCTGTCGCTGACCTATCCCCAATATCTGGCGATGCTCGTGCTGTGGGAGCGCGACGATATTGCCGTAAAGGACATCGCCGCCCGCCTCGACCTCGATCCGGCCACCGTCACGCCGCTGCTGAAGCGGCTCGAGGCACTCGGCTACGTCGAACGCGTGCGCAGCGTCACCGACGAGCGCATCGTCAACGTGCGCTTGACGACGGAAGGCCGCGCGCTGAAGGACAAGGCGCGCTCGGTGCCCGCCGATCTCTTTTGCGCGATGCAGCAAACGCCCGAGTTCCTGGTCAGGCTGCGCGCGGATCTCCAGCAGTTGCGCCACGCGCTGTCGGCCGCCAACGAAGGCTGACGAACCCGCGGTCGCAAACGGCTCGGCACTGCCGGGCCTTTTCTTCAAAATTTCATTTGCACACAAATCATTTGTGTTCTATATTTTCCTCGTGGCCGGCGACACCCGTCCGACCGGACCGCTTCCTCCCATTCTTCCGACAGGAGCTGCACCATGAACATTCTGTACAAGACCAGCGCCACGAGCACGGGCGGCCGCGACGGCCGCGCGGTATCCGCCGACAACCGGCTGGAAGTGAAGCTGGCCGCGCCGCGCGAGCTCGGCGGCACGGGCGCGGAGGGCACGAACCCGGAACAGCTGTTTGCCGCAGGTTACTCGGCCTGTTTCCTCAGCGCGATGAAATTCGTCGCGGGCCAGAACAAGCAGACGCTGCCGGCCGACACGCAAGTGACCGCGGAAGTGGGCATCGGCCCGAACGACGCAGGCGGCTTCGGGCTCGACATCGAACTGCGCGTGTCGCTGCCGGGGCTCGACAAGGCCGATGCGCAGGCGCTGGTCGACAAGGCGCACCACGTGTGCCCGTACTCGAACGCGACCCGCAACAACGTGCCGGTGCGCCTGACGGTCGTCTGACGCGACGCACGACGTCGAATGCAAAAAGGGCGTGTGCGGCTGCTTGCCGCACACGCCCTTTTGCGTGATTCGCCGGACCGGCTGACATGCCGGCCCGCGCTGCGCTGCTTAACGCGAGCCGAACGAGAACGGACGGTTCATCGCCGCTTCGCGATCGATCTTGCGCATGCGGAATTCGAGATCGTAGATGTCGGTTGCTTCGGAAAGGTACGCGTCGGCGCGCTCTTTCGCGGCCTTTTCAGCGTTCTTGGTCAGCATCAGGAAGAGGTGGCTCAGCAGGTACATGGTCGATCTCGCAATCCAAAGGTTCTTTGACTAGGGTTTTCCCGAATTATAGGGAAAACCCTAGCCTTTGGCCAGCGTCGATCGGAAGGTGCGTCGTCAGGTCGCCACAGTGCGGCGATTCTCTTCGAAAAAGGTCCAGATCATTGCGCTCGCATCGGGGCCTACCGCCGCGTGGAACGGCACCGCCTCGTCGCCGCCCGACCATGCATGATCGAGCCCTTTCACGTGACAGAGCCGCACGATCGACTCACCGTCGCGACGCACGTCGGTGATCTGCGCGCCGGCCTCGCGCGTCTCCACCCGCTCGCCGCCGCGCAGTGCGCCGCGGCTGTCCGCGAGCCCGTTCAGGCGCATGAACTGCACCGTCAGCTGGTCCGCATTCTTCGGTGCGACGACATGGTCGCCGTCGCCCTGCACGATCAGCACCGGCATGCCCGGATAGGCCCCGGTGTCGACCAGCGTGTCGACCACCGCAGCCGGGTTCTGCCGCAGGCCGCGCCGCATCACGTCCATCGCGCTGATCCCGGAATTCGCCTCGCCGAGCGCGGGGCCCGAATGCAGCGCGACCGCCGCGAAGCGGTCCGGGTGATGCAGCGCGAGCAGCGCCGCCAGGCCCGCGCCGGCAGACAGCCCGGCGACGTAGACGCGCGATGCATCGAAGCCGTGCTCGTCGACGAGCGCATCGACGAGCGACGCGACCGCATCCGCCTCGCCGCGGCCCGCGCGGTCGGTGTCTTCATACCAGTGCCAGCAGCCGTGCGCATGCGCACGCAGCGACTGCTCCGGATACAACACCGCGAAACCGTACTTGTCGGCCAGCAGGTTCATCCGGGTGCCCTGCGCGAACTCGTCGACCGATTGCTGGCAGCCGTGCAGCATCACGACCAGCGGTATCGCGCCGCGCCGGCGGCCAGGCGGGACGTACAGGCCATAGGCGAGCTGCTGGACCAGGCGGCCCAGCGCGGGCGCCATCGGATGCTCGCCGCGCGTCCACTCGCCGGCCGCCCAGGCGGCCGCGCGCGGACGCACGCGCGACTCACGTGGCGGGGACAGATCGGTTGCGGCGGGCGATGCGGCGGCCTCGAGCGTATCGCGCGCGATCCGCTGGGCCTCGCGCGCCGCGCGTTTGGCGGCCGGAGACAGCATTCGTTTCATGCCGCCTAGCCATACCTTCGTCAGACTTTTGGTCATCAATCGGGCTCGCAGTCAGGAAAAATAGGGATACGACACGGGGTGCATCATTCGACTTTGTGCAATGCACCATAACATTGTTTCTGGGATTTTTCCTGCGCGCGGAGAGTTCCCCTCGGCGCAAAAAACGGGCCTCGAACACACGCGGCGCTATACTGGGGTTTGGCCGCTTGTATCCGTTGTAGTCGTTCTTCCCGGCTCGCGCGTTGATTTAAGCATTCGTTCCGCCCCTGCTCGTTCCCCTCCCGATGTTCGACCTGCCCTCTCACCTGTGGATCACGATCACCGCGTTCGGTGGCGCCGGCCTGACCTTGCCGCTCGCGATCACGATCGCCGTATGGCTCGCGCTCGGCTACTCGTGGCAGCGCGCGGCCGCGTGGCTCGGCGTGCTCGCGGCCGCGATCGGGGTCGTCGCGCTCACGAAGATCGCCTTCCTCGGCTGGGGAATCGGCATCCGCGCGTGGGATTTCACGGGATTCAGCGGCCACGCGATGCTGTCGACGTCGGTCTATCCCGTCGCGATCTTCCTCGCGCTGATCCGCACGCGCACGCCGGTGCGGATCGCCGGCATCGCGCTCGGGCTCGCGGCCGGCATCGCGGTCGGCGTGTCGCGCGTCGCGCTCGACGCGCATTCGCCGTCCGAATCGATCACCGGCTGCATCGTCGGCGCGATCGCCGCGCTGGCGTTCATCGCCGGCTCGTGGCACGCGGTACCGCACCGCTGGTCGGTGGCGGCGGTCGTCGCGAGCCTCGCGCTCGTCACCGTCGCGCTGCACGGCATCACGGTGCCGTCGCACCGCTGGGTCACCAAGGTCGCGCTGGAGCTGTCGGGGCACGAGCGGCCGTTCGTCCGCGCCCGCTGGAAAGCGAATCCGAACTACCGGCCGGCATCGCAGCCGTCGTCGCTGCAGCGCACCGATTCGTCGCAGCCGCTGCTGCACGCGTGACGGGCCGCACGCACGTCATCCGGTCACCGTTCAAGTCTGAAGATCCTCATGCGCGCCATCGCATGAACGGTATGTCGAGCGTTATAACCCGCCCTATATTACGATTACGGTTTCCAACCATTCAAACGCCCCGACCATGCGCTCGACCGTTCGCCCGCTTCGCCGCACCCTGCTCCGCCTGCTGCCGCTCGCCGCGCTTGCCGCGGGCATCGCGTTCAGCGCGCCGGCTTGCGCTGCCGACGAACTGGTCGTGTCGGCGGCCGCGAGCCTGACGAACGCGTTCAAGGCCGTCGGCGATGCGTTCCAGAAGCAACATCCGGACACCAAGGTGCTGTTCAACTTCGGCGCGTCGGACGTGTTGATGCAGCAGATCGCCAAGGGTGCACCGGCCGACGTGTTCGCCTCGGCGGACCAGAAGGCGATGGATCGCGCGGTCAGCGAAAAGGTCATCGTGCCGGGCACGCGCCGCGATTTCGCGGCGAACTCGCTCGTGCTGATCGTGCCGGCGGACAGCCGTGCGGCCGCGCCGACGTCGCTGAACGACCTGGCAGCGCCCGGCGTGAAGCGCATCGCGTACGGCGACCCGGCGTCGGTGCCGGTCGGCCGCTACACCGAAGGCGCGCTGCGCGCGGCAGGCGTGTGGGACGCCGTCAGCGCGAAGGGCGTACTGGCCGCCAACGTGCGCCAGAGCCTCGATTACGTCGCGCGCGGCGAAGTCGACGCGGGCTTCGTGTTCGGCACCGACGCGGCGATCATGCCGGGCCGCGTGAAGGTCGCGCTGACCGTGCCGACGCAGACGGCCATCACCTATCCGATCGCGGTGGTCAAGGACAGCCGCCATGCCGCGCAGGCGCAGTCGTTCATCGACTTCGTCGCGTCGCCGCAGGGCCAGGCCGTGCTGGCGACCTTCGGTTTCAAGCCCGCGGGCAAGTGAGCGCAGCATGATGCAGGACGCCTGGGTACCACTGCTGTTGTCGCTGAAGGTCGCCGGCTGGGCGACCGCGCTCGACATCGTGCTCGGCGTCGCCGCCGCCTTCGTGCTCGCGCGCTGGCGCTCGCCGCTGCGCGACGTGGTCGATTCGCTGCTGACGCTGCCGCTCGTGTTGCCGCCGACGGTGCTCGGCTATTACCTGCTCGTGCTGCTCGGCCGGCACGGCGTGTTCGGCGCGTGGCTCGACACGCTCGGCATCGAACTCGTCTTCACGTGGCAGGGCGCGGTCATCGCGTCGATGGTCGTCGCGTTTCCGCTGATCCTGAAATCGGCGCGCACCGCGTTCGAAAGCGTCGATCCGCATCTCGAGCGCGCGGCACGCACGCTCGGGCTCGGCGAAGCTGCGGTGTTCTTCCGCGTGACGCTGCCGCTCGCCACGCGCGGCATCCTGGCCGGCGCGCTGCTTGCCTTCGCGCGCGCGCTCGGCGAATTCGGCGCGACGCTGATGATCGCGGGCAACCTGCCCGGCCGCACGCAGACGCTGTCGGTCGCGATCTATGCGGCGGTGCAGGCCGGCGACGACAGCACGGCCAACTTCCTCGTGCTGGTGACGTCGATCACCTGCGTGCTCGTGCTGCTCGCGACCGGCTGGCTCGTGCCGTCGCGTGCCGGACGGAGCCAGCCGACATGACGCGCCGGCCGCATCCGCACCGCTGCGCGGCACCGGTCGCGGCAACACGCCGTCCCGTCGGGCGGCCGGTTTCGCGCACGCACGGCGCGGCACGACGGAGGCCCGCATGAGCGTCGCCGTCGATATCCGCAAGACCTACGCGAACGCCGAGCGCCGCTTCACGCTCGATGTGTCGTTTACGGCCGGCACGCAGCGCGTCGTGCTGTTCGGGCCGTCCGGCGCCGGCAAGAGCATGACGCTGCAGGCGATCGCCGGCTTGCTGTCACCCGACGAAGGCACGATCACGCTGAACGGCGAAACGCTGTTCGATTCCGCGCGCGGCATCGACGTGCCGACCCGTGCACGCCGCGTCGCGTATCTGTTCCAGGACTATGCGCTGTTTCCGCACCTGAACGTGCGCCAGAACATCGCGTTCGGGCTCACGCCGGGCCTGCGCAACCCGCGTGCGAAGGCGGTGCCGCCCGAAGTCGCGTACTGGCTGCAGGCGTTCGAGCTCGACACGCTCGCCGGGCAATTCCCGTCGCAGTTGTCGGGCGGGCAGAAACAGCGCGTCGCGCTTGCCCGCGCGCTGGTCGCGCAGCCGCACATCCTGCTGCTCGACGAGCCGTTCGCGGCGCTCGACGGCGCGCTGCGCCAGCGCATGCGCCACGAGCTCGCCGAACTGCAGGCGCGGCTCGATATCCCGATGGTGCTCATCTCGCATGACCCCGACGACGTCGCCGCGTTCGGCGACCAGGTCGTGCAATTGAGCGAAGGACGCGTGCAGGCCGCAACGCCGCACGCCGAGTGGCCGACGCGCGTCACGTGATCGCGCGAAGGCGGTGGCCCACGCGGCCACGTTTGAGCCTGAGAGAAGCCGCACGGGCGGCAGAAGCTGGAACGAGCTGAAAACGGGATCGAAGCCGGCGCCTCGTGCATGTCGGGCGGCGCCGGTTTCGCCGCGTCCGCCCACGGTCATCGACAGGGACGGCGCGCGCCGCCGTCGTGCGATCAGCCCGTCACCGCGAGAATCACGCTCGATGCCTTGAACAGCGCGATCGCCCGCCGGCCGGCGTCGAGTTGCAACGCGCCGACACTGTCGTTCGTGACCACGGCCGTGAGCGTCCCGCCACCGTCGAGCGCCAGCGTCACCTCGCTGTTCACCGCGCCCGCCGTGACCGTTTCGACCGTCCCGTGCAACTGGTTGCGTGCGGACACCTTCAAGGTCGCGTCGGCTCCGCCGTCGTCGTCGACCGCCAGCACGACCCACGACGCCTTCACGAGCGCGCACGCATCCGCGCCCGGCTGCAGGCCGAGCGCGTCGGCGCTTTCGTGCGTCAGCACCGCGACGATCGCCTGCCCGCCCGGCAGCACGAGCGTCACCTCGTCGTTCACCGTGCCGCGCACGATCGACTCGACCTTGCCGAACCACTGGTTGCGCGCGCTCGTCTTCATCCCGATCCGGCCGATCAGCGCCCAGTCGACGTCGAAGCCGGACACCGCCGCGCTCGCGGCGTCGATGAAGCGGCGATGCTCGCGCTCGATCGTGCGGAACGCGGCGATCAGCGACGTCGCGCGCGGCGTCAGCGTCGTGCCGCCGCCGCCCTTGCCGCCCGTCGAGCGCGTCACGAGCGGCTCGCCGGCCAGGTTGTTCATCGTATCGATCGCCTCCCACGCGGCCTTGTAGCTGAGCCCGACGGCCTTTGCCGCGCGCGTGATCGACCCGGTGTCGCCGATCGCCGCGAGCAGCGCGATGCGGGTGGCGCCGCCGAGCGTCTGCTCGCCCGCGCGCAGCCACAGTTCGCCGCCCAGTTCGAGCGGCCCGGCGGAAGAGGAAGGAGGCGATGCGTCGCTCATCGGTCTGTCGGAAGAAAACGGGTGGCCATTATAGTGAGCGCGCGCCGCTCAACGCGGCTTGCCGTCGAGCTTCGGCGGGCGCAGGCTCGCGAGCAGCGCCTCGGCGTCGCGCGCGGCGCGTTGCTCGAGCGCCGCACCGTAGCCGCGCACGAAACCGAGCTGGTACGCGGGCGCCGCCAGTTGCTCGAGATGATGCAGCGCGACGATCGTGTCGTTCGCCTCGCCGAGCACGCTCTGCACGCGCGCGAGCGTCTTGACCGTTTCGTTGCGCGTGCGGCGCGAGGCCAGCGACGCGAAGAACTCGAGCGCGTAGCGCAGCCGCTTCGCGTCGATCCGCACCTGGTGCCGCGCGGCCGTGTCGAGCGACGTGAGCGACGGCGATGCATACAGGTGACCGAACAGCCGCCGCACGCGCTTGGTCGCGTGGCGCCGCAGCGACGGCGTGTCGTCGTCGCCGGCGGCCGGCGGCAGCGCGAGCGCGCTCAGCCATTCGAGCCAGCCGAGCGTCAGGCGCGCATAGCGCGCCGAATGCAACGCCTGGCGCAATTCGACGCGCGCCGCCGTCGCCTGGACGCGCGCGGCGTCGAGCGTGCCGTCCCAGTCGGCGCTGCCGCCGTCGGCCGCGATCAGCGCGGGCAGGCTTTCGGTCGAGAACACGTCCCAGTCGCGCACCGTGCCGAGCAGCGACGCGACCCAGCGCAAGTCGGCGCCGAACGTGTTCTTCCATTGCTCGTCCGCGAAGCGTGGAAAGAAGCGCATCAGCGTGCGCAGCCGGCGCAGCGCGACGCGCATCTGGTGCACGAACTCGGGATCGTCGCGATCGAGCACACCGCCCTCGTTGCCGAGCCATTGCGTGGCAATGTCGCCGGACAGCGCGAACAGCGCGGCCCGCTGCGTGCGGATGCCGGTCAGGTCGACGAGTTGCGCCTTGACCGGCCCGGCGACGGCGGGCTCGCCCGCGCACGCGCGATCGATCACGCTGGTGAGCTGCACGAACGCGGGCCATGCGCCGCTGAGCTCGCGCGCGGCGGCGAACAGCGCGCGCAGCGCGGCCGTGCGCGCGGCGACGGTATCCCAGTCGGGCGCCGCGAGGCGCAGCTCGACATGGCGGCGCGGTGGTTCGGTGCCACGGTGCAGAATGATGTCGTCGAGCGTCATCTCGACCACCACGCCGCTGTCGTCCGCCCAGCGCCCGCGCCGCCGCTCGCTGACGAGCCGCAACGGCGCCGGCCCGGACGATGCGGCGCTCGCCGCTTCGGCAACGGCGTCGGGCGTCACGCGGTCGCCCTCGCCGGTCGCCTGCGGGGCATCCGCATCCGCATCGGCGATCGGCGCCGATGCGGGCGTGGCCACCGCGATGCCCGCGTGTTCGGCATCGAACAGTTCGCGCTCCACGACGCCGGGCGCGAATGCCTTCGTGCGCGACGCGACGACCCGCCGCCCGTGCGCGTTCGACTCGATCCACGTCCACCAGCACTCGCCGGGGCTCGGCTCGGCTTCCTCGACCTGGCATGGCTCGATCGTCACGCGTTCCTGGCCGCGCCGCATCCGCACCTGCGGACAGATCCGCCACGCACGGACGAGTTCGGCGCCGAAGTCGCGCTGCTCACCACGGGCCCGGCTTCCCGCCCTGACCGGCCAACCTTCCAGCGACAGGCACAACACGATTTCCAGCACACGCGACATGGAGGCTCCTGCACATGAAGAATCGCCGGCACGTCCTCCGTGCCGGCGTCGTCCGTGAAGCAGCTTCCATAGTACACGCGGCCAACATGCGCTGGCGACGATCTGGCCCTGTCGCCCGTGTCACGCATCAAACGACGTATCAGACGGCGTATTGCGCGATGCCGTTGCCGAACGACCAGTCCTCCTTCAGCACTTCGACGAGACTGATGAAGACGTCCTGCGGCCGCACGCCGGGCTGCCGCGCGAGATTCTCGGCGATGGTCCGGTACAGCGCCTGTTTCTGCTCGAGCGTACGCGTGTTGTTCGCCGTGATCTGGACCATCACCAGATCGTCGCTGCGTTCGATGTCGAGGTAGTGGCGGCCGAAGAAGAAGTTCTCGGCCGAATGCTCGGTCACGACCATGAAGATGTCGTCTTCGGGCACGTTGAACGTGTGCATCAGCGCACGGTGCACGCCGTCGACGAGCGCCGCACGGTAGGCGGCCGGTTTGCCTTCGCGCACTGCGATACGGGTGAATGGCATGGTCCTGCTCCTTTCGGTGACGTTGAGAATCGGAAACGCAACGTCAGGTTAGGCGCGCAGAACTATAATGAACAGTCATCATCCGATATTTCATTCATTTACATTTGCAATGAAAGTCCTCGACCTCGATGCAGTGCGCGCATTCGTGCTGGTCGCCGATCTCGCGAGTTTCACGCGCGCCGCCGACGCGCTCGGCACCACGCAATCGGCCGTCAGCCTGAAGCTGAAGCGGCTCGAAGCACACCTCGGCAAGCCGCTGCTCGCACGCACGCCGCGCGTCGTCAAGCTGGCGGCGGACGGCGAGAACTTCCTGCCGGCCGCCCGCGCGCTGCTCGACGCGCACGACCAGGCGCTCGGCGCGATTTCGGCCGGCACGCACCGCCTGTCGCTCGGTGTCAGCGAGCACGTCGCGGTGCCCGACCTGCCGGCCGTGCTGACGAGCCTGCACCGGCAGGATCCCGGGCTGTCGCTGGAGATGCATCTGGGCATGTCGGCGAGCCTGCTCGCGCAATACGACGAACGCCGGCTCGACGCGGCGATCGTGCGGCACGAACCGGGCGAGGATCCGCCGCGCGACGACGGCACGCTGCTGTTCACCGAACCGCTCGCATGGCTCGCCGCGCCCGACTGGGCGCCGCGCGCGGGCGAGCCGCTGCCGCTCGCGGTGCTGGCCGGGCCGTGCGGCGTGCGGGCCGCCGCGCTGCGTGCGCTCGAGCATGCGGGGCGGCCGTGGCGCGAGCGCTTTACGGGCGGCGGTGTCGCGGCGGTCACGGCCGCCGCCGCGGCCGGGCTCGCGGTCTGCCCGCTGGCCCGGCGGGTCGCGCCGCGCACGCTGGTCGACGTTGGCACGAAATTCGGCCTGCCGCCGCTGCCGCATTCGCAGGTCGTGCTGTATTCACGCGTGCGCGACGCCCGCGCGGCGGCCGCACTTCGCAGGTTTTCCGACAGCCTTGCAATCTCAGCGTAAACTACGCGGTTCCGCTGCCCGCAATCCCCTGACGAATTCCGATGAAACCCGACGCCCGCAAGCACCTCCGTGCCAACCTGCTGATGCTCGCCGCCGCCGCGATCTGGGGCTCGGCGTTCGTCGCGCAACGACTGAGCCTCGACGTGATCGGGCCGTTCCTGTTCACGGGGCTGCGCTTCCTGCTCGGCGCGCTGGTGCTGCTCCCGCTGCTGATGGTCAACGCGGGCTCGCGCGCGCAGTTCGCGGCGATTCGCCGCGAGCCGGCCCTGCTCTCGCCGGGCCTCGCGCTCGGCGTGCTGCTCGCCGTATCGATCTCGCTGCAGCAGGTCGGCCTGCAGTACACGCGGGTCGCGAACGCGGGCTTCATCAGCTCGCTGTACGTCGTGATCGTGCCGCTGATGGGCGTGTTCGTCCGCCACCGGATCGGCGCCGGCACGTGGTTCGGCGCGCTGCTCGCGGCGCTCGGCCTGTACTTCCTCAGCATCGACGAGCATTTCTCGGTGCTCTACGGCGACTGGTTCCAGCTCGCGGGCGCCGTGGTCATCGCCGCGCACGTGATGACCGTCGGCCATTTCGCGAAGCGGCACGATCCGCTCGTGCTCGCGTTCCTGCAATTCGTCGCGTGCGGCGTGCTGTGCCTCGCGGCCGGCCTCGCGATCGAGCCGGTCAACCTCGCGATGCTGAAGCGCGCGCTGCCGACGCTGCTGTACGGCGGGCTGCTGTCGGTCGGCGTCGGCTATACGCTGCAGGTCGTCGCGCAGCGCGATGCGGCGCCGGCGCACGCGGCCGTGATCTTCAGCATGGAGGGAGTGTTCGCGGCCATCGCCGGCTGGGCCGCGCTCGGCGAGACGCTGACGCTGCGCGCGCTGGTCGGCTGCGCGCTGATGCTCGCCGGCCTGCTCGCCTGCCAGTTGCTGCCGAACGGCGACGCACGGAAAAAGGACGAGGACGCGCTGCCGGCGTGACACGCACGATCCCTATAATGGCGGTTCGCGTGCTTTTCATGCCAACCGCTTCCGACAGGCCAGCCCCGTGACGTCCACTCCCGTCGATCCCGCCGCCGACCTGCTGCGCGAACGCGCAGCGCACTATGCCGCCGAGGCCGCGCTGTTCCAGCGCGACCAGGCGCTGTCCATCGCTTCGCACGACCTGCGCAGCCCGCTGAACGCGATGCACAGCTGGGCGTACGTGCTCGAGCGCCAGCTCGCCAGCGCCGACCCGAACCTGCAACGCGCGCTCGCGGGCATCCGCGCGGGGATCGACCAGCAGGTCGCGCTGATCGACGACGTGCTCGACGCACCGCGCGCGGCCACGCGCACCCTGGCGATCGCCGCACAGCCGTTCGCGCTGCGCCCGCTGCTCGACGACACGCTCGCACTGGTGCGCTGCGCACTCGCCGACGCACGACAGGTGAGCGTCGACGCGACGCTGCCCGACGGCGAGCCGTCGCTGACCGCCGACCGCGAGCGCATCGCGCAGGCGCTCTGGACGATGCTGACGACGGCCGTCGAAGCCAGCGCCGCCGGCAGCCGCGTGACGTTCACGTGCGCGCGTGACGGCGCGCAGTACGTCGCGCACGTCGCCTGCGACGTGAACGCCGCCGCCCTCGCCGATCCGGCGCTGCCGCATGCATTCGAACCGTTCGCGCGCCGCGAGATGCTGCACCCGCGCGACGCGAAGCGCGTCGCAGCGGCGCTCGCGCTGTGCCAGCGTGTCGCGCTCGCGCACGGCGGCTCCTTCACCCACGCCCCGTTCGCCGACGGCGCCGCCGTCACCCTGTCGCTCACCGTCCCCTGCGAGGCGCCGGTGTAAGCCATCGGCCGCCCGACACATTACATTTCCCTTTCCGGCCCTATACTGTTGGGCCTGTCATGACTGGAGCGATTCTTTGTTACAGATCTTCGCGCTCATCGGCGCGTTGTTCCTGGTGGCCCTCAACGGGTTTTTCGTCGCAGCCGAATTCGGCCTCGTCAAACTGCGCGCGACGCGCGTCAAGACACTTGCCCGCAAGCACGGCCTGCGCGGGCGCATCCTCGCGATCGTGCACGGCCGGCTCGACGCGTATCTGTCCGCCTGCCAGCTCGGCATCACGCTCGCGTCGCTCGGCCTCGGCTGGGTCGGCGAGCCGGCGTTCGCGGAACTGATCGGGCCGCTGCTCGACCTGATCGGCGTGCAGTCCGAGCGCATCGTGCACCTGATTTCGCTCGTGTTCGCGTTCTCGCTGATCTCGTTCCTGCACATCGTGGTCGGCGAGCTCGCACCGAAATCGATGGCGATCCGCCAGTCGGAGAAGGTCGGCCTGTGGGTCGCGCTGCCGCTCTACGCGTTCTACTGGGCGATGTATCCGGCGATCTGGGTGCTCAACACCAGCGCGAACGCGGTGCTGAAGCTCGCGGGCCTGTCGGCCGACCACGGCGGCGATGCGCACTACTCGACCGACGAGCTGAAGCTGATCCTGCGCAGCCGCCGCAGCGCGGGCAACGCGGCCCAGCCGGCGCGCGGCACGTACACCAACGACGAGTGGAACACGCTCGCGCACTCGCTCGATTTCTCGTCGATGACGGTGTCGGACCTGATGCGGCCGGCGCATGAAATGATCGGCCTGCGCCGCGACCTGCCGCTGCCCGACAACATGGAAATCGTCGCGCGACACCGCTTCAGCCGCTATCCGCTGTTCGAGGATGCGTCGCGCGAGCAGGTGAGCGGGCTGATCCACCTGAAGGACCTGCTGCTCGCGCGTCACGCCGGGGCGGCGCTCGAAGACCTGTCCGACTACGTGCGCCCGGTGCAGTACGTGAAGCCCGACACGCCGGCGCTGGAACTGTTCCGCCGCTTCCGCAAGGGCGCGCCGCACTTCGCGCTGGTCGGCAACAAGGGCGAGAAGCCGATCGGCTTCCTGACGCTCGACAACCTGCTCGGTGCGCTGGTCGGCCAGATCCACGACGAGTTCCGCCAGGGCGACGCGGACTGGAGCCGCCTCGACGACGGCACGCTGATGGGCAAGGGCAGCCTGCCCGTCGTGTCGCTCGAGCAGGCGCTCGGCATCGACATCGACGAAGGGCGTGCGGAATCGGTCGGCGGCCTGGTGATCCAGGCGCTCAGCGATCTGCCGACCGAAGGGCAGCGCGTGTCGTTCGATCGCTTCGACGTCGTCGTGAAGAAGATGAACGGTCCGCGCATCGTGCTGGTGCGCGTCTATCCGAAGATCGCGAAGGAGGCCGACGAATGACGGCCGCCGCGGGCCGCGCGCGATGACGCCGACGCTGCCGCGCTGCTGCGTGATCACGCCGGAGCCGGCGTCCGCGTCGACCGCCGATTGCCACGCATTCCTCGACACGCTGTCGGCCGTGCTCGCGCGCGGCGAGACGCTCGTGCAGCTGCGCGTGAAGTCGTTCGACGCGGCCGCGTTCGCGCGGCTGGCCGCCGATGCGCTCGCGCGCTGCGACGCGGCCGGCGCGCAACTGATGCTCAACGGGCCGATCGACGCGGCCGGCGTGATGCGGCTCGACGGCGCGGGCTGGCATCTCGACGGCGCCGCGCTGCGCGCCGTCGCGCAACGACCGCTGCCGGCCGCTCGCCGCATGTCGGCCGCCTGCCATGCGGCCGACGATCTCGTGCTGGCCGCGCGTGCGGGCGTGGATTTCGTTACGTTGTCGCCCGTGTTGCCGACGCTCAGCCATCCCGGCGCGCCGACGCTCGGCTGGACGCAATTCGCTGCGTTGGCCGCGCAGGCCGCGATGCCGGTCTATGCGCTCGGCGGCATGACGCGCGCGCATCTCGACGACGCGCGCCGCCACGGCGCGTACGGCGTCGCGGGCATTCGCGGTTTCTGGTAAGGGCGGCCGGGCGCGCCAGCGCCCGACCCTCCGGGCATCACGCGTGCGGAACAGGACGCATCGCGCGCCATGCGCGGTCGTCGATCCGACGCACGTCGTGCGTCAGCGCGTACTGGTTGACGTCGCCCGTCAGCCACGCGACGAGCGAATACGGCGGCAACTCCCCTTCGTCGACCCGGTCGCGTGCGCGTGCCGGCGTCTCGAACACGACCTGCCCGCCCGGCGCATCGAAAGGCACCGCGTCGGGCGACAGGTTCAACGCGATGGTCAGCGTCTCGTCGTCGGCGAGCCGCCATGACGCGAGCAGCGCGTCGGCATCGCCGTCACCGCTCGCCTTCAGCGCATGCGCGTCCTGCGGCCGGCAATCGGACAGCCGCGGCGCGATCAGCTTCGCGCGCACCGCGAGCGCCGACTGCACGAAATGCGCACGATCGACATCGCGCGCGGTTTCGTCGAAGATCAGCGGGATCTGCGGCGTGAGCAGCGACAACGCAAGCGCCGCGAGGCCCGCCGCCTGCTCGCTGTCGCGCTGTTCGCTGTCGCGCCACGCGCCGTCGGACAGCACCAGCGACGTGAGCGACAGCCCTTCGGCGCACGGGCCGTCGCCCGCCGTGGCCGGCTGGAACGCCGCGCCTGCCGCGGTCAGCGCGCGCGCGAGCGTGTGGATCGACTGGTGGGGCGAAATCCCTTCGTGCGCCGACGTGTCGCGCCCCGTCAGCCGGTGCAATGCGCGTTCTCCGCAACCGTTCCACTGCGCATCGAAATGCGTATCGGCCAGGTGCACCGGATGACGCTCGCTGCCGAGCACGAGGTGGATCATCCGGTCGGCCGGCACGGCCGCGCGCACGCGGTCGGCGATCTCGCGCAGCCACGACGTGCCGATCCGGTCGGCCTCGCGCAGCCGCAGGCCGTCGCAACGGTATTCGTCGATCCAGTACAGCGCGTTGTCGCAGAAGAAGTCGCAGACTTCCGGATGGTCGAGCGCAAGCGGCGCCGCCTGCAGCGGATCGTCGCGCGTATGGAAGAACGGCACGGCGTAATGGCGCAGCGCGTCGGTGCCGCTGCCGAAGCGCGCGTAATCGAGTTCCAGCAGCACCGCGAGACCGTAGCCGTGCGCGGCGTCGATCAATGCCTTCAGCGCGTCGGGGCCGCCCTCGGACGCGAGCGGCGCGAACGGCAGGCTGTCGTGCGGCGACGCGAGCAACTCCAGCGCGGTCACGCCGAGGCGCGCGAGCTGCGGCAACCGGCGGCGCACGCCGTCGAAGCCGCCCACCGCGTGCGGACGAATCGCGTACAGCGCGATGTCTTCCCACGGGCGGCCGCGCCAGAACGTGTTGCGCCATGTGAACGCGCGCGGATCGACGACCTCGCTCGGGCCGTTGAGCCCGTCAGGTTGCGAACGCGACGCGGGATCGGGAATCGACACGACATCGTCGAGCCGGTAACGGTAACGCGCGCCCGCACCGCATTCGACGAACACTTCGAACCAGTGTGGACCGGCCGCCATCATCGGGACGAGCGTCGGGCCGGAGCCGGTATCGAGTTCGAGCTGAACATGCGTGCTGCCCGGCGCCCACACGCGGAAATGCGTGCGCGGCGACGTGCCGAGCGCACCGCAGGGCTGCGCGCCGGACGGCAGGCAGTGTATGAAGTGCTGCGCATACGGATCGTGCGGACAATCTGACATGATGCGCTCCTCGTGCGTGCCGAGCGGCATGGCCGCGCGATTCGCGCGGCGCATCGGGCCCGGCATGCGACGGCCAGGCAGGGGGGAAGAAAAGTATGCGCCGCTTTCACGATCGCGACGCATCGAATCCTCACATTTTTAAATGCGAATCGACCCCGGCATCGATTGCGTCGCGATGCGCGCAGAATCGGGTAGTTCGCATACCGGAATGGCTGCTCGCCTTGTTGCGCCGCAGCCCCGCGCTTACGCTCGGTGCGATGCGCGTGAGCACCCCGCCCGCGCCCGAATTCGAGGAATCTCCATGTCGCTCCCCGCCAGCGCCGCGAAGTTCGATCCGGCACGCGCGCACGAATACGCCGAACAATCCCGCATCGCGCTCGCCGGCTACGACGCGTGCCACGAACTCGCCGCGTGCATGCTCGCGTCGGCGATCGGTGTACGCGATGCGCGGCTCCTCGTCGTGGGCGCAGGCGGCACGGGGCAGGAAATCTGCGTGCCCGCGGCGCTCGAACCGGGCTGGCAGTTCACGGCCGTCGATCCGTCCGCGCCGATGCTCGCGCTCGCGCGTGCCAACGTCGAAGCGGCGGGGTTCGCCGCCCGCACGCAATTCGTCGAGGCCGGCGTCGACGCACTGCCCGATGCGCCGGCGTTCGACGGCGCGACGCTGATCGGCGTGCTGCATCACGTCCCCGGCGATGCGGCGAAGGCCGCGCTGCTGGATGCGATCGCGCGCCGCCTGAAGCCCGGTGCACCGCTCGTGATCGCGGCCAACTATCGCCGCTATGCGGAGCACCCTCGCCTGCTCGACGCTTGGCAGCAGCGCTGGCGGATGAAGGGCGCGACGCCCGACGCCGTGCGTGCGCAGCTGGCGAAAATCCTGCAGGGCGCCGATCCGCCCGCTGCCGAGGAAACCGTCTTCGCGTTGCTGCACGATGCGGGCTTCGATGCGCCGCTGCGCTTTTTCTCGAGCCTGTTCTGGGGCGCGTGGATCGCGGTGCGGCGCGGCGCGTGACGGCGTAAGTTGGCGCGTGACGACGCGTGACGGCGTAAGTCGGCGTGAGGCGGCGTGAGGCGGCGAGCCGCAGCGTCAGCGCGGCCACCATCCGGACGAGCTTTCCGCTCGAAGCCGCGATGGCGCGTGGCGACGGCGGCACGCATCCGCCGATCGCTCGCTGTCTCGATAGCGAGCCACGCGCGGGCCGCCGACCACCGAGCTCGAGCGCGGCGATCGGTAAGAACGGCTCAAGTCATCCGCGTCAGCTCAGCAACCCTGCCGCGACGTTGATCGACAGCCCGAGCACGGCCATGTTGAAGTAGAACGACAGGATCGACTGCGCGAGCACCGCGCGGCGCGCGGAGCGATTCGCGAGCGACACGTCGGCCGTCTGCGACGCGACCGCGAGCGTAAAGGCGAAATACAGGAAATCCCAGTAGTCGGGCTCGGGGTTGCGGTCGGGAAACCGCAGCGCGCGATCGCTGCTCGGCGAGCCGTAATAGAGCCGCGCATAGTGCAGCGTGAAGATCGTCGGGATCAGGAACCATGCGCCGAACAGCGTCGCGCCCGTGACCGCATAGTGGCCGAGCCCGGCACGAAAGCCGACGTTCTTCGCGGTGGCGAGCTCGATCGCGATCGCGGCGACGCTCGCGACCGTCGCGATGCAGATGACCGTCAGCACGGTCGTCGCGTTCTCGTCCTCGCGGATCGCGATCTCGCGCACCTGGTGGTGATGTGCGGTGACCATGCGCCCCCACATCAGCACGAGATACAGCCAGACCGTGCAATCCCAGCCGATCAGCGCACGCGCGGTCGGTCTCAACTGCAACGGCAGCAGCAACGCGCACAGCACGCCCGCGGCGAAGGCGGCGACCATGCGCGGCCGGTTGCGTAATACCTGCGGATAAAGCGTCATCGTGTGATTCCGAAAGCGGATGGAAAGGGTTCGGCCCGCGTGCGAACGGCCCGCCGGGCAGCGCCGGCGGGTACCGCCCCGATTATCGCCATTCCTGCATGACGTTGCGACTGGCGTGAGCGCCTAAGATATCGGGATGACTCCCGTCCTCTGCCACCATCCCGCGAACGCGGCCGGCCGCGACTTCGTCGTCGGCGATCTGCACGGCTGCGTGGATGTGCTGCGCGCGCTGCTGCACGACATCGGCTTCGATCCGGCTCGCGACCGGCTGTTCTCGGTCGGCGATCTCGTCGACCGCGGCCCCGCGTCCGAAACCGCGCTCGAGCTGCTCGACCGCCCGTGGTGCCACGTGGTGCGCGGCAATCACGAAGAAGTGCTGAGCCTCGTCGCGCGCGGCAAGCTGTCGCACGATGCGTGGCGCGGGATCGGCGGCGACTGGGGCGCCGACCTCCCGCCGGAACGGCTGCACGCGCACGCGGCGCGCGTCGACGCGCTGCCGCTCGTACGCGTGATCGGCGACGGCCCCGCGCGCTTCAACGTGCTGCATGCGGAATTCCTCGGTCCGGACGCCGAACTCGACGCGGGCAGCTATTCGCCCGACGTGCGCGAGCGGCTGATCTGGGGGCGCGACCTGGTCCAGGGGCTCGTCGACCCGGCCCGGCAGGCCGGCCTGTCGCTGACCTGCACCGGCCACACGCCGGTGCGTGCGCCGCAGCGTATCGGCGCGCAATGGTTCATCGACACCGGCGCGTTCGCACCGTCGGGACGCCTGACGATCGTCGAGCCGCGCACGGGCGACACGTGGTCGCTGACGCAGGCCGACGCGCGCGCGCGTCATGCGGGCGACCTGCCGCTGCCTTAGGCCCACGTTCACGCCGATAACGGGCCTGCGCAGGCCGCGGGCCGGCAACCCTCGGCGGACTCACGCTCACGCGCGCGCGTTTGCGTGCGCGAGCACTGCGCTAACCCACCTGGTTCAGCTCGAACACCGCGTCGATCGCGGATCCGTTCCAGTTGTATTCGAGATACGCAGCGTGATGACAATCGCGCAGCAGCGTCGTGCGAAACGCCGCGAGGCACTCGCCGCGCGGGTCGCGCACCGACGGATAGACGATCCCCGCGCCGCCCGCGTTGCGCACCGCGCGGCCGAGTGCCTGCCCCGCGCCGTAATCGAGCGGATCGAGCAGCGCCGGGCTGCGCTGCGGCCACGTGCGCACGTCGGCGACGTCGCCCTGCGCATACACCGTGTAGAGCCGCATCTGCTGACGCATCGGCGCCTCCTTCGTCGCGGCCAGGAACAGCCCGCTGTGATAGCGCGTTTCGGCGATCGCCGTATCGCGCGACCGCCCGCAGTAGAACACGCCGTAGCTGCCGTCCGAGAAGCGGCTGCCCTGCGGATTCAGATGCGTGAACGCGGCCATAATCGGCCCCCAGCCCGTGCCGTAGCGACGCTCCGCCGGCGGCACGAGTTCGAGCGTGCCGACTTCGTTGCGGATGCGATCGTTGGTCAGCGATTCGAGCGCATAGAGCGCATCGAAATCCTCGGCGGACGCGACGCGGTCGAACAGGTTGATGGCTGGAAAACGAGTGGGAATCACGCGATAGGCAGGTGCCCAGTCGACGACGGTCATGGGCCAGTGCTGTACTGCTTCGATCGGCATCGTCACGCCCAGCCACCCCGCATCGCGTCGAGATATTGACGGACGGCGACCAGGTCGCCGACGTTGCCGGCGAGCATCCGGTCGAGCGCGCGCTTGCCGCCGAACGGCGCGGCGTCGTTCGGCCGCTTGACCCAGGTGTCGGCCGCGGCCGGCTGCGGCAGCAGGATCTGCAGCGCCTTGTAGATGCCGAGCAGCAGCGATAGCCGCTCGAGCGTATCGCGCGGCAGGCGCGCCGATTCGGGCGACGCCTTCCACTTGAAGAACGTCGAGCGGCCGGGCGAGCCGAGCAGGACGATCTGTTCGTCGATCGTCAGTTCCCAGTCGCGCGCGATGTTGAAGAACGCGCGCAAGCCGGCCGCCGACATCTGCGCGACCGAAGCCTGCCGCGGGGCGGAATGCGGATCGAAGGCGGGCTGTGACATGATCGTTAGTCTCGAAACGAATTTACTAACAAGATTAGTCCATTTTCGTATTTTTGCAAGGGTCGTCCCCCGACGTGCCGGCATTCCTCCCGAAGGATCGATATTTTTTGTCCATTCTGGACTGCGATTTTATTTTCTGCGTTAATGTCCGTGCGGACAGCGCACCGGGACGCGGTGCGTCCCCGCAGCAACCGTGTCGCCCAGAACCGGATAGACCACGCCAAGGAACCACCATGAAGAGACTGATTGCCGCCGTTTCGATCGCCCTGCTTGCGGTATCGACGGGCCCCGCCGTCGCGAAGGACTGGACCACGCTGCGCTTCGGCACCGACGCCAGCTACGCGCCGTTCGAATCGAAGGCGCCCGACGGCAAGCTCGTCGGCTTCGACATCGACCTCGGCAACGAGATCTGCGCACGGCTGAAAGCGAAGTGCGTGTGGCTCGAGAACGATTTCGACGGGATGATCCCGGCGCTGAAGGCGAAGAAGTTCGACGCGGTGCTGTCGTCGATGTCGATCACGCCGCAGCGTGCGGAACAGATCGGCTTCACGACGAAGATCTACAACCAGCCGACGCGGCTCGTCGCGAAGAAGGGCTCGCCGCTGCTGCCGACGGCCGAATCGCTGAAGGGCAAGTCGATCGGCGTCGAACAGGGCACGACGCAGGAAGCGTATGCGAAGGCGTACTGGGCGAAGCAGGGTGCGAACGTCGTGTCGTACCAGAACCAGGACGGCGTGTATGCGGACCTGACGTCGGGCCGCCTCGACGCCGCGCTGCAGGACGAGGTGCAGGCCGCGATCGGGTTCCTGAAGTCGCCGCGCGGCGCGGGCTACCAGTTCGTCGGGCCCGAACTCGTCGACGAGAAGGTGCTCGGCATCGGCGCCGGTATCGGGCTGCGCAAGGAAGACGCCGACCTGAAGGCGAAGATCGATCGCGCGATCCTCGACATGGTCAAGGACGGCACCTACAAGCGGCTCGCGTCGAAGTACTTCGACTTCGACATCTACGGCGGCTGAAGCGGCGCCGCGCGCGCACGGGTGCGATGCCCGTCGCGCGCGGCCCGACCGCCCCTCCCCTGCTCGCCGGACGGCGACGCCTCCCTGACGTCTGCCGTCGCACCGGTTTCATCGTCCGTATCGCGCAACCGGATGCCGCACATCATTCGCATGGCAAACGGATCGCCTGCGCTGGCGACCGCAGGCGCTCGACGTCGTCAATAAGCGAAGACCGGGCGCCGGGGTATCGGCGCCCGCGTGCACATCCCCATGCGGACCGGATTGGCGAGCGGGAAAGCACCGGCCCGGCGCGGATGACCGGGTATCAGCCGGATCCGCCTCGCACCGGGCGCGGAGAGGTGGCCTGTCGACGCGTGCCGGCCGGCAGCAAGGTGCGCGGTCGACCGGCGATGGGTCGAATCACTGCGATCGCGGCCTGCCGGCCGCGGCGTGTTGAGATCGTTCATTTTTCTACCCCGTATTCGAGTCGTTGCTTGTGCCGGCAACCGGACACCGCCGGTGCTCCGACGATCCGACGACGACGGCCCATGCCGCCCGGAACGGGGCCATGTTGCCCGTCCGGCCGTCATCCCCGCGGACTGCGTCCTAGCCGGTTCTCGAATGGTTCGCTGCCGAACCGGCCGGACGTCGCGTCGTCGACTCTCGCACCCCAACCTGTGCAAGGAGCGCGCCAGCTTCGTTCGGGGCCGGCGGCACAAGCCTTTCATCGGACCAGTGTGCGGCCCGGACGGGCAGGACATGCCGGACGTTGCGAAACTGAAACATGCCGGGCGCGAGCGGCCTCGGTCGCGTGGCGGCAACGCCTTGCCGGACAAGGCGCGCGGACGAGCCGGAAAATTTTCCCGGCGCGGGCCGCGCGTCGCCGCCCGCGTTTGCCGGGGCTTTTTGCACAGCCGCCGGCAGGAAACGTTTCACGCCCTTTACATGCCGCCGGACGCCCGCGCACGGACCGGCCGCGGACGCTTCCGGGCCGCCTTCAGCCGACTCGCTGGTGGTCGGCGTCGTCGGGCGGCGAGCCGTCCTTCCCGCCGTTGTCGCCGGTGTTGTCGTGGTCGTTGAGTCCGTGCTCGATCATCATCCGGTACAGCGTCACGCGCGAGATGCCGAGTTCGGCGGCGGCCTTGTTGATCCGGTGATCGTTGCGCAGCAGCGCGTTCTCGATCGCGACGCGCTCGGCGAGCGAACGCGCCTGCTCGAGGGTCACGGGCTCCGTTTCACCCGGAACCTCGAGCCCGAGATCGTGCGGCGTCAGCAGCCGGCTCTCGGCCATCACGATCGCGCGGCGCACCCGGTTGATCAGCTCGCGCACGTTGCCGGGCCACTCGTAGCGGCGCATCGCGTCGAGCGCGGCCGACGTGAAGCCGCTGATCTTGCGGCCGCTGTCGCCCTTGAATTTCTGCAGCACGTAATGCGCGAGGATGTCGATGTCCTTGCCCCGCGCGCGCAGCGGCGGCTCGTGAATGCGCAGCACGCAGAGCCGGTGATAGAGGTCCGCGCGGAAGCGGCCGGCTTCGACCGCGCCGTCGAGGTCCACGTGCGTCGCCGAGATGATCCGCACGTCGACCGGAATCGATTCCTGGCCGCCGAGCCGCTCGATCTTCCCTTCCTGCAGGAAACGCAGCAGGCTCGCCTGGCTTTCGACCGGCATGTCGCCGATTTCGTCGAGAAACAGCGTGCCGCCGTTCGCCGACTCGATCCGGCCCGCGCGCCGCTGGTTCGCGCCGGTGAACGCGCCGCGCTCGTAGCCGAACAGTTCCGACTGCAGCAGGTGATGCGGGATCGCGCCGCAGTTGATCGCGACGAACGGCCCCTTGCCGCGTGCCGAGCGCTCGTGGATCGCGAGCGCCGTCAGCTCCTTGCCGGTGCCCGACTCCCCGGAGATGAACACGCTCGCGTCGGTTTTCGCGACCTTGCGGATCGTGCTGAACAGCTGCTGCATCGCTTCGCAGTTGCCGATCATCCCGTGCTCGCCGATCGATGCCGCGTATGCGGCGCCGTCGACGCGATCGAGCGCGGCCATCCCGCGCGCGTGGCCGAGCACGTGCGAAATCCATTCGTACGGCAGCGGCAGCGTCACGTAATCGAAACAATAGCTGCGGATCAGTTCGCGCACGGCAGCGCCGATCGTGATGCCGGCCTGCGCGATGGAAATCCAGCCGATCGCCGGCTGGCTCAGGCACGCCTTCAGCGCGGGATAGTCGCGCGACGTGAAGCCCGAGAAATCGATGAGCCCGGCGGCGACGTTCACGCCGGACGTCATGTTCTGCGCGGCGCCGGCCGTCTTCGCGACCGAGATATCCCAGCCGAGCCCGCGCAGTTGCGCCAGCAACGGCTCGTCCGGCGAACGCATGATCACGAACAGCTTGCGTCCGGCCTCGGGAGCGGTGACGGATACGAGCGGCGTCTCGGACGCCGCCGTCCCGCTTGCGTCGGGTGACCTTGCAACCATCGTTGTTCCCCGCTTGGCGTTGGTATCGTGCGCTGGCTCGCCGCCGCGTCCGACGGACGTCGATCGAACCGACATATTGGCCGCATTTTCGTCCGAATAAAATCCCCCCGGGGAATAATCGCGTGCCGGGCGAACCCTTTCATGAACGGTATATCGACGCCGCCGACGCGCGGCTAGATGGGTGTTATCCCGGTGGCGCGGCGGGCGCGAAGCGAGGCCGGACCAATCGCGAACACCCGACGCCGCGCCGGTGCTGGCGCGCGGGGACGGCACGCGAGGCCGGGCACACGGGATCGGACCGGCGTCACGGGCCGGCACGCCCGGTCGGCCGCACCGGCCCGGTACCCGCAACCGTTTCCGCTTGATGCCGGTCAATCGTCGGATAAAACGGGGATGATGCAGGAATGCAACACGCGCAGCGCGGCGAGCGGGTCAGCGTCCCGATGCGAGCGGCGCGAGCGCGTTGGCGCGACCACGGCCGGCCGACGCGCCGTCGTGTTCGCCGTACGCGGCGACGAGCGCGTCGACCCGCGCGAGGTGATGGCGGTTGTCACGGTCCCACGGGTGGAAGCCGGGCCGGAAAAAGCTCAGCCACTCGCCCGCGATCCGCGGAAACAGCCCACGACGCGGCCCGTACAGGAACGCGAGCATGCGCAGCATGCCGCGCACGCGATGCTCGATGTCGCGATCGCGCGACAACAGCGTCGCGTGCAGCAGGAACACAGTCGGCCAGAACGTCAGCGTCGTCAGCAGATAGACGCCGATGCGGATCAGATAACGGCGCAGGCCCGGCTTCATCGCGACGTTCCAGACGTCGAACGACACGGCCTTGTGTTCGGTTTCCTCGAGCGCGTGCCACACCCACATCTGACGGTAGCCGTCGACCGAGCCTTCGAGGCGCGTCGGATCGCGCAGCAGCCAGTCGGCGAGCATGGCCGTGTAGTGCTCGGCGGCGACCGTATGCGCGAGCTGCACCGAATGCGGCAGCTTGCGCTTCATGTAACCGAGCACGGTCCAGATGCGCTTGTCGAGCTTGCGCGCGGGCAGGCGGTTCGCCTGCATCAGCTCGTTGTATTCGACGTGCTCGCGCGTATGCATCGCCTCCTGCCCGATGAAGCCGAGCACCTGCCGCTTCAGCACCGGATCGTCGATCCGGTCGCGATAGTGGCGCACGGAATCCATGAAGAATCGTTCGCCGGCGGGAAACAGCAGCGACAGCGCGTTGAAGAAGTGCGTCACGTGCGGGCCGAGCGCGTGCCAGTCCTTCGCGCGTTCGACCGGCAGGTCGAAGCGCAGGTCGCGGCGCACCGGCATCACCTCGGCCGCGATGGCGGAAGCGGCTGACTTCATGTTCGTCGTTCTCCTTGTTTCCGGGCGGCCCGGCCGGCGGTTGCGGCCATTGCGACCGTACCGGCGCGGGCCCGGGCAGCGCATCGCGCAACGCCCGGATCTTGACATCGATAGCTGTAAAGATAGGCGCCGGCGAACGCCGCGCGCAAGCCGCGCGGTAGATGCGCGCTTCCAAACAGGGCACGTTCGGCAACGCGACAAAAGCGGCGTTCGGGTGGCGTTCGGGCGGGTCGCGATTCGAACGCGCGCATCCGTGCGCAACCGGCAGGCGGGCGACGCGCGCGCGAATCGCAATCGGCGCGCAAGCCCCGTGCGACGGGCGTTTGCGGCGTCGCGCGACGGTTTTTCGACGCGACGCCGAGCGGCCGGATAGCGCCGATTCATACGCGCGCGACGTTCGCGCGGCGCAACCCCTTCGAGCCGGTCCGCGAACGATTCAAACATGCGTTCCATTCGCGTATCACGCGAGATGCGTCAGCACCGCCGCGACCGGCGCGCGACAGGCACGCGGCCGTGCCCTCGCCGCCTGCGGCGGCCCCCTGCGCGCTCGCCTACAATAGCGGTTTTACCCAACCCCTTTCAGGAGAAGTCATGTCTGTCACCACGACCGCATCGGGCCTCAAGATCGAAGAGCTGACCGAAGGCACCGGCGCGGAAGCGCAAGCCGGCCAGACCGTCAGCGTCCATTACACGGGCTGGCTGACCGACGGTCAGAAATTCGACTCGAGCAAGGACCGCAACGACCCGTTCGCGTTCGTGCTCGGCGGCGGCATGGTCATCAAGGGCTGGGACGAAGGCGTGCAGGGCATGAAGGTCGGCGGCGTGCGTCGCCTGACGATCCCGCCGCAACTCGGCTATGGCCCGCGCGGTGCAGGCGGCGTGATCCCGCCGAACGCGACGCTCGTGTTCGAAGTCGAACTGCTCGCCGTCTGACGACGCCGCCGGCCGACGTCCTTCCGATGGAACGCATCCCGTCTCCCGCCATCGCGCTGCGCCGTTACGACACGTGCGAAGCGTCCGACGTGCACGACTTTCACCAGGTCGTGCTCGGCGTCGACGGCGCGATGGTGATGGCGGTGGACGGCGTCGGCCAGCGCATCGACCGGCACGCGGCCTGGCTGATTCCGGCCGGCTCGCGCCACGATTACGCGGGCCTCGGCGACAATCGCCAGCTCGTGCTCGACCTGCCCGCCGCGTCGCTCGCGGTGCCGCAGCGGCTGTTCGACAGCGCGCGTGCCGTGTCGATCGACCCGGCGCTGAAGTCGCTCGTCGCGCAGGTCGCGACAGCGGCCGCGCAGCTCGACGGCCCGGCCGGCGACACGCGGCACGCGCATCGCTTCCAGTGGCAGGCCGCCGCGCGCCTGTGCGACGCGCTGCTCGGCGACGCCAGCCTCGCCGCGCCCGCGGCGGGCCTCGATTTCGCGCGCATCGACCGCTGGCTGCGCGCGCGGCTCGCGGAGCCGCTGCGCATCGCCGATCTCGCCGCGCACTGCGGCTACGGGATGCGCCGGTTTCACCAACTGTTCGTCGACGCGTTCGGCGAAACCCCGCATCGCTACCTGCAGCGGCTGCGGCTCGACGCCGCCGTCGTGCTGCTCGCCGACGGCCGCCATCCGCTCGTCGACATCGCCGGCATGGTCGGCTTCGCCGACCAGAGCACCTTCACGCACGCGTTCACGAAACGCTTCGGCGTCGCGCCGGGGCGCTGGCGCGGCGAACGGCACTGAGCGGCCGGACGCCACCCGTTTTCCTGCAATAGCGAACGCGACTGCGCCGATCGCGCCCATGCGTCATGGCCGGATGGTTTTCGACAGTCGTTGTCATCGCGCGCGACATCGTGGCGCGCATGAAAGCGGTGCGCACCGGGCGGGGTCTGCAGCCGCTTGAACGGGACTCTCGGCCGCCACCGGGCGCGCGACCGATGCGGCGACGCCGCGCAACGGTAAAGACACGGTCCTTGCGTCGCACGGCGTCCTGGGCACGGCGTCCGGGGTCATCACGTCCGGATCATCACGCCCGTATCACCCCCGCTCGTCGCCCACTTTCCGCACGACCGTATCCGCCGCCTTCAACGGCCGACCATCGTCGTGCCGCAGCGCGAGCTTGCGGATCGCACGCCCCGTCTTGCGCTCGACCAGGACCGAATGCGGCTCGCCGCGCTCGAACAGGTTCGCCTCGCCCCACTGCCGCAGCATCACGATCACCGGAAACAGCCCCTCGCCCTTCTTCGTCAACGCGTACTCCTGATACGCGCTGCCGTCCGACGCGGGCACGACGTCGAATACGCCCGCGTCCACCAGCATCCTGAGCCGGTCCGACAGGATGTTGCTCGCGACGCCGAGGCTCGCGCGGAAATCGCCGAACCGGCGCACGCCGTCGAACGCGTCGCGCACGATCAACAACGCCCAGCGATCGCCGACGATATCGGTCGCCCGTGCCACCGGGCACGGCGAATCCGCAAGACTTTTCTGCCTGGCCATGTTGTTCTCCGCTGTCGCGCCGGTCGCCTTCGCACGCGCCCGGCACGTCGGTGCGCGGACCCGTTGCCCGCCGCCCCACAAGTTGCATTTTAAAACTACTTTTCCTACACTCACACTGGTTTCAAATTGCAACTACTTAAGCGAGTGCGAGGCAGCCCATGGAATCGTCTTGTCGTTCGGGAACCGTCGCGTCCAGCGCGACATCGCGTGCCGCGCGCCCGGCCGATCGCGCGCGCGTATCCACGGCGCTCGTCGCGCTGCTGGCCGTCTGCTGCGCGGCAAGCGTCGCAAACGTGTACTACGCGCAGCCGCTGCTCGATTCGATCGCCCGCGATTTCCGCGTATCGCAGGCGACGGTCGGCGGCGTCATCACGGCGACGCAGCTCGGCTGCGCGCTCGCGTTGCTGTTCGTCGTGCCGCTCGGCGACCTGCTGAACCGCAAACGCCTGCTCGCCGTCCAGCTTCTGCTGCTGACGGCGGCCTGCATCGGCGTGGCCGCCGCGTCGACGCGCGTCGCGTTGCTGGCGGGCATGGTCGCGGTCGGGCTGCTCGGCACCGCGATGACGCAAGGGCTGATCGCCTGCTCGGCCGCGCTTGCGGGGGCCGGCGAGCGCGGCCGCGTGGTCGGCGCGGCACAGGGCGGCGTCGTCATCGGTCTGCTGGCCGCACGTTCGCTGGCGGGTGTCGTCACGGATATCGCCGGCTGGCGTGCGGTCTACCTGGTGTCGGGCGCACTTGCGATCGTGATGCTGATCGCGCTGGCGCGGCTGTTGCCCGATGCGGACGCGCCGCGCGAGCGCATCGGCTACGCAGCGCTGCTCGGTTCGATGGTCACGCTGCTGCGCAACGAGCGCGTGCTGCGTGTGCGCGGGGCGATCGCGCTGCTGATGTTCGCGGCGTTCAGCATCTTCTGGAGCGCGCTCGTGCTGCCGCTGAGCGCGCCGCCGCACGCGATGTCGCATACGCAGATCGGCGCATTCGGGCTCGTCGGCGCACTGGGTGCGGCGGCCGCCGCGCGCGCGGGCCGGCTCGCGGATCGCGGGCTCGGCGAAGCGACGACCGGCGCCGCGCTCGCACTGCTCGCATGCTCGTGGCTGCCGCTCGCGTTCACCGGTACGTCGATCGCGCTGCTGGTCGTCGGCATCGTGCTGCTCGACGTCGGCGGGCAGGCCGTCCATGTCGTGAACCAGAGCATGATCCTCGGCGCGCGGCCCGATGCGCATGCGCGCCTCGTCGGCTGCTACATGCTGTTCTATTCGATCGGTAGCGGACTCGGCGCGATCGCGTCGACGATGACGTATGCGCACGCGGGATGGATCGGTGTCTGCGGGCTCGGCGCGGCAGTCAGCGCGGCCGCGTTCGGCGTATGGGCCGTGACGCTCGGGCGTGCCTGAACGAAGCGTGTCGAGCACGGCGCGCGAGCCGCCGCATGCCCGGCTTCGAACGACAAAAGCCGGCTCGCCCGGATCGGGCGGCCGGCCTGCGAACCGGACGTGTATGCCGGCTCGACCGTCGCGACGATGCGTCGCGTTCGCTTACCCCGCCGCCTGGATCGCCTCTTCGTACACGCCGGCGACGCGTCGCGCGATCACCGCGTTGTCGAAATGGTCGCGCGCGTAGCGCTTGCACGCCGCTTCGTCCGGCAACGCGATCGCGCCCGACAGCGCGCCGCCGAGCCCTTCCGCGATCGCGTCCGCGCCCGTCGACGGCAGCACGAGGTCGTTGGACAGCCCGGCGACCGCCTCCGGCAGCCCGCCGACCGGCGTGACCAGCACCGGCGTGCCGGACGCGAGCGATTCGACGGTGATCAGCCCGAAGCCTTCGAGCGCGACGGTCGGCACGACGCTGACCGTCGCCGCGCGGTACAGCGCCGCGAGATGGTTGTCGGGCACGAAACCGAGCAGCTTCACGTTGTCCTGCAGCCCGGCTTCGTCGATGCGCTGCTGCAGTTCCTCGCCGATCTTGCCCTTGCCGGCGATCAGCAGCAGCACGTCCGGGTGACGATGCTTGACGAGGCCGATCGCGTCGATCAGGTCCTCCAGCCCCATGCGCCGCACGAGCCGGCGCACGGCCAGCACGATCGGCCGGTCCTGCGGCAGTTGCAGCTTGTGCCGCGCCTCGGCCGGCGTGAGCGGCGTGTCGAACTGCGCGGTATCGACGCAGCCGGGAATCACGCGCACGCGCGACGGATCGATCCCGTAGCGGTTCGTCAGGATCTGGCCGAATGCCTGCGACAGCACGATCAGGCGCGACGAGCGCGTATAGACGGCCTGTTCGAGATAGCGCTTCGCGCGCTGCCCGAGCGATGCGGCGCCCTCGACCTGGCTTTCGTCGGCCCACGGCCCCTGGAAGTGCGACACCTGCGGAATGCCGCGCGTGACGTCGAGCCCCGGGAACGTGTACAGCGCGAAGTGCGACGAAATCACGTCCGGCCGCTCGCTGCGGATCTCGTCGCGCAGCGCGCGGCGCGCGGCGAGCATGCGGCGCGCGAGCGGCTGCGACGCAGGTCCGAAGCCCTGGATCGCACCGCCCGTGTCGTCGGCGACCTTCGGCGAGCCGGCGACGAGCCCGCGCACCGCGACGCCCGCGCCCGGCAGCGCGCCGACGAGCGAGTAGTACATCCGATCGAGGCCGCCCGCGCGTTCGGGGAACCAGTGCATGCCGATTTGCAACGATTTGATCGGCCGGGAAGATTGAGACGTCACGGTTGCTCCTGCGTGATTGCATGCTCGACCCGCTCGAAGGCGGACGGCTGCGTGGGTTGGCCGATGCGCCGGTAAAGCGCGACGTACTGGGCGCCCATGTGGGCCCAGCCGAAACGGGTCATCAGTTCGCGGGCCGCGTCGCCCATCGCGCGACAGGTGTCGCGCGACGCCGCGAGCGAGCCGATCGCCTGCGCGAGCGCGGCCGGATCGTCCGGGTCTTCCAGCACGATCCCGCAATCGCGCGTGATGATCTCCGCGCCGCCGGCGGTGCGCGCGGTGACGACCGGCAGCCCGGCCGCCATCGCTTCCAGCAGCGACAGGCTCATCGCTTCGTAGCGCGAAGGAAACACATACGCGTCGACCGAGCGCATCAGCGTCGGCATGTTCTTCACGAGCCCGAGGAAATGCACGCGCGACGCGATGCCGAGCGCGCGCGCCTCGTCCGGATACGGGCTGCCGGGCAGATAGCCGGCCACCGCGAGATGGACGTTCGCCGGCAGTTTCGTCAGCGCCTTCAGCACGGTGCCGAGGTTCTTGCGCGGCGTGCGCAGGTCGCCGACGAACAGCAGCAGGAACGCGTCGTCCGGCAGCTTGAACGCCGCGCGATCGGCCTGCGCGCCCGCGAACGCGCTGCCGTCGACGCCGTTGTAGATCACGCTGATCTTGCGGCTGTCGATGCCGAGCCCGGCGATCTCGTCGGCCACCTTCTGCGACACGGCCGTGATCGCGCGCGAACGCTTGTACGCCCAGCGCTCGAGCGCCGTATTCACGCGCGTATAGACGTACTGGTACGCCGACCACAGCCCCTTCGTCGGGCCGAACGGGTAGTACGGGCTCTTGAACCAGCCGCCGTGCACGAAGTGCGCGGTGTTCACGTCGGCCTTGATCCACGAGATGAAGCCGTTCACGTGCAGCACGTCGTATTCGCCGCGATGCGCGCGCAGCCAGGCCGCGCTCTTGAGCGCGAACACCTGCTGCTTGACGAGATTCGACGGCCAGAAACCGCCGACCTTGACCGGCACCCAGCGCACGCGCGGGTCGGCCAGCAGCTCGGGCGCGACGTGCGACGCGACCAGCGTGACCTCGTAGTGTTCTGCCAGCGCCGCGCGCGCGATTTCGTAATTGACGCGGCCCTGCCCGTCGTTATGTCGCACGACGTGCGTGACGATCGCGATTCTCAATGGTCGCCTCCCCGTGAACGCGCGGCGGCCAGCAGGCGCTGTGCCTTTTGCCAGTGCGCCGCGGATAGTATGGAAAAAATGGCCGTGAACAGCAGCAGGCCGCCCGTGCCGATCAGCGAGTTCGTGAACACGAGCATCGCGAACACCGACAGGCACAGGCTCAGGCATGCGCCGACGAACTTGTCCTCGCGCAGCTTGAACGCCGCGCGCAGCGTGCGGGCGAGCAGCATCACGACACCCGACAGGTACAGCAGCGTGCCGGGCCAGCCGAGCACGAACGGCACGTTCATCACGCCGCTGTCGAAGCTGCCGTACTTGCCGAGCTCGCCGCTGTCGCTCGACAGCTTGGTGGACGCGCCGGTCGCGCCCATCCCTTCGCCGGCGACGTCGGTGAACGCCGTTTGCGCGAAGGTTGCGTAGAACTTGTTGCGGTCGTCATAGCTTCGGTCGTCCTTCAGGTTCGTGATCGACTGCAGGCGCGCGCCGAGCCGGTCGGCCACCGGCCCGACGGTCAGGAGCGGCACGCACAGCCCGACCAGCACGACCCCGCTGATCAGGATCCGCATCCGCACGCGGTTGCTCGACTGCACGAGCTGGATCGCGAGCGCGATCACCCAGCCGCCCCAGGTCGAGCGCACGAGACACAGCGCGAACGACACGAAGCCGGCGGCGCCCGCGAACCAGCGGACCTTCTGCGGTGCCGCGAACACGAACACCAGCGCGCCCATGATCGCGAACGCGAACGGCCCCGACGAGTTCATCGTGCTGAATACCCGCACGCCGTACGGCACCGGCTCGCCCTGCGAACCCATGTCCGAGCCGATCATCCACAGCACGTCCCACTGCGGCATCACGAAGTACTGCACGACCCCGTACACGCCCATCACGAGCATGCCCCACATGAACGTGGACAGCAGCACGTCGCGGTACTCGGGATAGTCGCGCGCGTTGACCATGATGTGAAAGCCGATCAGCACCGGGTACACCCAGTTCGCGAGGTCGTAGGTCGCGGCCATCACGCCGCTCGACACGATCCCGACGAGGTACGCGTACGTCAGCCCGAACAACATCAGCAGCACGGGAATCCCGCGCCGCTGGGCAAGCACGCGGTAATGCCTGAGCAGCCCCAAGCCGGCGATCATCGTCACCGCGAGCGGCGCGACCTGGATCAGGCTCGTCGGCGTGAACGCGCCCTTCGACCAGTCGGCGAGACGCCGCACTTCGGGGCTCAGGAACCACACCCACCACATGAAGCCGACGTAGCGCGCCGGGCTCTTGAAATACAGCCAGATGCCGACCGCGATCGCCAGCACCGGAAACGCGAGCGTCAGCACCTTGCCCTGGTGAATGGCGATCAGCGCGGCGGTCAACGTCCACAGCCCGGCCTGCCCGACCCAGTGCTTCGGTTCGGGTAACCGGCTGCGGTTGCGCGACGGTGCGCGTTCGGCGGCAATCGTACTCATCGATCCGCTCTCACCGCGACGACGGGCGCGAATCCGCGAGCGGCATCGCGAGACCGGCGGCCGCCGACGTGCGACGCCGGCGCAGCAGGTCGCGCGTGATCCGCACGTGCTGCTCGGCGAACGCCTGCGTGGTCAGGTCGCGCTCGCGCAGGCACGCGGCCGCGGCACGCGCGCATTCGAGCGCGGCGGCCGGATCGGCCACGAAGCGATCGGCGGCCTGGCGCATCGCCGCTGCGTCGAACGCCGGCACGTAGGCGGCCGTGTCGTGCGGGAAGTAGTCGCTGAGGCCGCCCACGTCGGACACGATCATCGGCTTGCCGACCGCCGCCGCCTCGAGCATCACGGTGATGCCCGACGCATGGAAGTTCGGCCGCAGCGGCACGACGATCACGTCGGCCCATGCGTACAGCTCGTGCTGCTTCGCGAGGCCCGATGCCGAGCCGATCTTCACGTTCGGCGCATGCCACTCGCGCGGTACGCGGCGGCGCGTCGCGAGCCGCACGTCGTAGCGCTCGTCGCCGCCGAACGCGGCGAGGAACGTGCGCCAGTCGCGGTCGCGGTCGTTGCCGATCGCGGCGATCCGCAGCGGCCGGTTCGGCTTCCATTGCTGCGGTTCGGCCGGCGGGAAGTCCTGCGTGTTCAGCCCGTAGTAGACGAACTCGGCTTCGCGCCCGAGATAGCGGCGGCACAGCTCGGCGTTGTCGCGGGCGAGCGTCGTCAGCGCGTCGGCGCGCGCGAGCAGCTTGCGGTACAGCCAGCGGCGCGGGCCGCCGAAGGTGTTCCACTTGTCGAACAGCCACACGCTCTGCGCGAGCAGCAGCGGGCGCTTGCCCTGCGCGCCGGCGAGCTTCAGGACCAGCGCGGCGGCCAGGTGCTCCTGCTCGGTGTGCGTCCAGATCACGTCCGTGCTCAGCAGCGCGGCGCGATTGCGCCATGCGTGCACGACGTCGAAGCCGAGCGCCGCCTTCAGCGCACGGCGCGCGAGACTCGCGACGCGGTTCTCGCGGCGGTCCTGCGAATAGGTCAGCCGGAATTCGTCGGATTCCGCGTGGTGATAGCCGTACAGGCAGCCGATGTTCTCGCCTTGCCGATAGGTACGCGGATCGGCGCCGTAAAACAGGTGAACGTGAACCTTCGTCGAAGTCATGTCAGCCTCCGCCAGGCCGTCGGATGCACCGACGGGCAAGCTTTAGGGAGCTGGAGGGGCTGCGCCCCTCCAAGCGAATCAAGTGAGCGCGGGAGTCGGACCATTTCATGCCCTTCGCGGGTGGCCGTGCATCGTGCGCGCGGCCCGTTCAAGACGTCACCGGCGGCATCGCCGCACGGTGGGGGGCAAGATTCGCGCGGCGCGCCTCGCGCGCGCCGCGGCGCACCGCGCGCCAGTGGTCGCGCACGCGGTCGCGCCGCGCGGTGTGCAGCGACAGCAGCACGTGCGCGAAACCCGGGTAGACGCGCGTGCCGACCAGCGTCCACCACCACCACGCGATCTCGCGCCGCAGCGGCGGCAGATGCTCGCGCAGGATCAGGTGCAGGTTGTACGCGCCGTTGCTGATCGCATTCAGCGACGCGGCGTCGCGCCGGTCGTCGTCGAAACGCTCGGCCGGAAAATGGTCGACCGCGATCGCCGGGTCGTAGACGAGCTTCCAGCCGTCGCGCTGCACGTGCATGCTGAAACCCATGTCGTTGTGCACCTGTGCACCGGCGCCGCGCAGCCGCGTGTCGAAGCGCAGCCGCTCGATCGCGGCACGGCGGTAGCTCATGTTCGCGCCCTTGAGCATGTCGACTTCGCGCGCGCCGCCGACGCCCAGGTGATGGTTGCCGACGATCTTGCCGGACAGTGTGAGCTGGCCGACCAGTTCGCGCGATTCGTCGAGCACGCGACCCTTCTCGTGCACCCAGTCGCGGCCGCCCACCGCGCCGACGCGCGGGTCGGCGAGGAACACGGCCTCGATGCGCGCGAGCCAGTCGGCGTGCGGCGCCGCGTCGTCGTCGGTGATCGCGACGATGTCGCCGTGCGCCGAGTCGAGCCCCTTGTTCAGCGCGGCGACCTGCCCCGGCACGTCGACCGGCACGATCCGCAGCGGCAGCGCGCCGCCGACCGACGGATCGGCGAGGCGCTCGTGCGTGGCATCGTCCTCCGGGCGCGCGACGACGATCACCTCGTCGGGCAGCCGCGCCTGGCGCTGCAGCGCCAGCAGGCAGCGCGCGAGGTCGGCGGGACGCCGGTAGGTCGGAACGAGCACGGAAATTTTCATCGAAAGTTCTCCAGTCGGCCGGGCCGATGCGGCTCGCGCCGGCCCGGTTTCGTGCAATGCGGTCAGGCGCTCAGGTATTCGTGGACGGCCGCATAACCGCGGCCGTAGCCGCGTGCCTTCGGCGGCACGCCGTTGAAGATCCCGCCTTCCAGATCGACGCCCGCGGTGCGCAGACGCTTGATCGCGTCGGCGATCTCGCCTTCGGTATGCATGCCCGAGCGCAGCACCAGGAAGGTCGCACCGGCCATGCGGCCGATGATGGTCGCGTCGGTCACCGCCAGCACCGGCGGCGAGTCGATCAGCACGACGTCGTAGCGCTTGCCGAGCCCCTCGAGGTATTGCGGCAGACGGGTCGACATCAGCAGTTCCGACGGGTTCGGCGGGCGCGTGCCGGCCGAGATAAACGACAGGCCCTGCACCGGCGTCTCGCGGATCGCCTCCTCGAGCGGCGACTGGTCGCTCAGCAGCTCGGACAGGCCCGGCTGCGCGGTGAGGCCGAAGTAGCGGTCGAGCATGCCGCGCCGCATGTCGGCGTCGACCAGCAGCACACGCTTGCCGGAATGCGCGAGCAGCACCGCGAGGTTGACCGTCAGGAAGCTCTTGCCGATGCCCGGCGTCGGGCCGGTCAGCACGACCACGCGGTTCTTCGCGTCCATCATCGCGAACTGCATCGCGGTGCGCAGGCTGCGCATGCTTTCGACGCTCAGGTCCTTCGGACGCAGGCTCGCGAGGATCGGCCGCGCGCGGCCGCCGCCCTTCTCGGCCATGGCGTCGAGCTTCACCTGCTCGGCGCTTTGCGGCACCAGCCCGTACAGCGGCAGGTTGAACGTGCGCTCGACGCGGTCCGGATCCTCGATGCCCTGGAACAGGTTGCGGCGCAGGAACACGATGCCGGTGCCGAGAATCAGCCCGAGGAACACCGCCGCCGACAGGATCAGCACCTTCTTCGGCTTGACCGGATCGCCCGGGCGCAGCGCCGAATCGACGAGGTGGATGTTGCCGCCCGTGCCGGCCTTCTGCACCGACAGCTCCTGCACGCGGTTCAGCAGCAGCACGTAGATGTCCTCGGCCACCTTCGCGTCACGCTGGAGCTGGACGGCCTTCACTTCGGTGGCCGGCAGGCTGCGGAAGCGGTTGCTGAACTTGTCCTTCTCGCCCTGCAGTTCCGCGAGCTGCTGCTTCGCGGCGATCACCATCGGGTGCGAATCGGTGAAGCGCTGCGCGAGCGACGCGAGCTGCAGGCGCTGCGCGGCGATCTGCTGCTCGTACTGCACGCTGCCTTCGAGGTAGACCTTCGCCTCGTCGCTCGCGTTGATCGAGCCGGACGTGCGCTGGTACTGCGTCAGTGCGGCTTCCGCGCGCTCGAGGTCGGACTTCAGGCGCGGTTCCTCGCCCTTCAGGAAGTCGAGCATCTTGGTCGCTTCGGCCTGCTTCGCGATCACGTGCTGGTTCAGGTACGACTGCGCGAGCGCGTTCGCGATCGCGGCGGTCTGATCCGGGTCCTTGCCTTCGAGCGAGATCTGGACGACGCCCGTCTGCTTGCCCTGCTCGGACACCTGGATGCCCGACTGGAAGCCGGTGATCGCATCGAGATCGTTGTAGCGGACCACCGTGAATTGCGTGCCCGGACGCGCGACGAGCTTCTGCACGAGCAGCGTCACGCCGCCTGCCTGCTCCGATTCGCCGACACGGCCCGACAGAAGACGGTTGCCGTTCTGGTCGACCAGCGTGTAGGTGCCGTTCGGGCCGGCCGTCAGCGTCAGCTTCTTGCCTTCGAGCGCGGGCACGACGTTGATCGTGTCGATGTCGGCGACTTCGCCGCCCCATGCGTACGAGCGCAGGCCGAACCACGCACGCGCCGGTTCGCCCGGCGTCGCGACGCGCGCGGCCAGGCTGCCGAGCACCGGCAGCGTCTTCGGCGCGACCGAGAAGTTCAGCTTGAACTGCTCGACGACCGGCGCGACGACGCCGCGGCTCTTGATGATCTCGATTTCCGCTTCGGTCGGCGCCTGCTGCGGACCGCTGTTGATCATCGCGCCCGTCTGCGTCTGGGTGAGCGCCTGCGACGTGTTGTCGTTGCCCTCGACCCGCACGTGCACGTCGGCCTGATAGACCGGCTTCGCGATGTAGCAGTACAGGCCGGCCATCGCGATGACGGTCACCGCGATGCCGAGCAGCAGCCAGATGTCGTCCATGAGCACCTGGAGCAGCTGGCCGAGGACGACGTCCTCTTCCTCGGTTTTCGCGGTCAGATCCGCGTAGGAGTGTTTCGCTTGCGTGTTCACCATTCGTTCCCGCTTGAGTGGTGCCGGGGGGCAGGCGCCGCCCCGGCGGGCTATCAGCGCGTGATTTGCCGCATGTAGAAGATCGTCTGGATCGTCGGCAACACCTGCTGCAGCACGCGGTTGAACTGCACCGAGCCGGCCGTGCTGACGTAGACGACGTCGAGCGGCTGGAGCGGGAAGCGGCTCGACAGCATCAGCGCATCCGGCTGCGTCATGTCGAGGCGGAACACTTCCGGCTTCGTCGGGTTGTCGCGCATGCCGCGCATCACGTAGATCTTGCGCGGGTTCGCGTCGGTGTCGAGGATGCCGCCGCCGGCCGTCAGCGCGTCGGCGATGGTCAGCTTGCCCTTGAGCATCGGCACGGTGACCGGCGTCTTGACCTCGCCCATGATGAACACACGGCTGTCGCTGCGGTCCGGCACGTTGACGATGTCGCCCGGCTGCAGCATCACGTTCTGCTTCACTTCGCCGCGATCGAGCACGCCGTTCGCGTCGAGCGTATAGAGCTTGCCGTCGCGCGTCAGGCGCACGCGCTGCAGGTCGGCCTCGTTGGTCGAGCCGCCCGAGCGCGAGATCGCGTCGACGAGCGTCAGCGGCACGTCGCTCACCGCGAGCGGGCCCGGCTGCTTCACCTCGCCCGTCACCTGCACCTTCTGGCTGCGGAACGACAGCACGCGCACGTCGAGCTGCGGATTCTTCACGTAGCGCGCGAGGGTCGATGCCATCTGCTCGCGGATCTGCGCGACCGTCTTGCCCGCCACGCGGATGCGGCCGACGAACGGGAAGAAGATCGTGCCGTCGGCGGCGACCGTCTGGCCGTATGGATCGGCCTGGCCCGGCAGCGCGGTCGTATACGGCTGCTGCAGCGCGCCTGCGACCGACTGCGTCGTGTTGCCGCCGCTCGAGAACGACTGGCCCTGCGGCGTCGTCAGCTCGGGGTGATCCCACACCGTGACGCCGAGGATGTCCTGCGGACCGACGCGGTACACGTACTCCGACGGATCGGTGTATCGGCCCGGCGGCAGCGGATGCTCGACCTGCTGCTTCTGCAGCTGATCCATCACCAGCTTCGCGTCGATGTAATGAACCGGATAGGTTTCGGCCTGCCCTTGCCGGCCTTCGTCCTTCAGGTTCGACGAGTCGAGATAGTTGCCGGGCGCGCTCGCGCAGGCCGACAGGAATGTCGTCATCGCGACGGCGAGCGCCAGCGGGCGCATGGGACGTTTCAGCATAGTTTTTGCAGCCATCCTTGAACCAGACGTTCGATCAATGAGTAGCTCTCGCGATAGTCGGCCTCGGGGCCGCCATGCGGATCCGCGATCTCGGCGTCCTCCCACTTGCCCAGCAGGTGGACCTTGCCGCGCGCGAACGGATCGACCGCCTCGACGGCCTTGATCTGTTCGCGCTCGCTGACGAGAATCAGGTCGGCGTCGCGCACGATCCGGCGCGACAGCCGCCGCGAACGGTGCGTCGTCGCATCGACGCCGCGCTCGGCGAGAAGTTGGCGCATCACCGGATCGATGCCGTCGCCGTCGTTGGCACGGACGCCGGCGGAGTGGAACGTCACGCGCGGGCCGCCACGCGACGCCGCGTGCGACTTGAACAGCAGTTCCGCCGCCGGGCTGCGGCAGACGTTCGCGTGACAGACGATCAGGATGTTCCGGAACATGGCGTCTCGATTCGGGTGACGGGTAACGGCGCCGCGCGCGTCAAGCGTTCGCGCGCGCGGCGCCCGGCACGCGCGCGGCGACGGCCTGGCGCGAGCCGGGGCGGCCGATCGGGTGGTATTCGATGCCCTGCTCGCTCATCGTCTCCGGCTCGTACAGGTTGCGGCCGTCGAAAATGACCGGCGACTTCCACAGGCGGCCGAGCGCGACGAAATCCGGGCTCTTGAATGCCTTCCATTCGGTGACGATCACGAGCGCATCGGCGTCGCGTGCGGCCTGCGCCTCGTCGTCGACGAAGCTGAGGCGCTCGAGCCAGCTCGGGTGATCCGCGAGATCGAGCGCGAGCACGCGGCGCGCTTCCTGCTGCGCGACCGGGTCGTACGCGGCGATGCGCGCGCCGCGCGACAGCAACTCGGCGATCAGCTCGCGGCTCGGCGCTTCGCGCATGTCGTCGGTGTTCGGCTTGAACGCGAGACCCCAGATCGCGAACGTGCGACCGGTCAGGTCCTCGCCGAAGCGCGCGACGATCTTGTCGGCCAGCACGCGCTTTTGCGTCGCGTTCACCGACGACACGGCCTTCAGGATCTGCAGCGCCTGGCCGTGCTCGTCGGCGGTGCGGATCAGCGCCTCGACGTCCTTCGGGAAGCACGAGCCACCATAGCCGCAGCCCGCGTACAGGAAGTGATAGCCGATGCGCGGATCGGAGCCGATCCCGCGGCGTACGGCCTCGATGTCGGCGCCGAAGCGGTCGGCCAGGTTCGCGAGCTCGTTCATGAACGAGATGCGCGTCGCGAGCATTGCGTTGGCCGCGTATTTCGTGAATTCGGCCGAGCGCACGTCCATGTACAGCGTGCGTTCGTGGTTGCGGTTGAACGGCGCGTAGAGCTTCTTCATCAGCTCGCGCGCGCGTTCGCCCGGCACGTCGTCGTCGCAGCCGATCACGATGCGGTCCGGCCGCGTGAAATCGTCGACCGCCGCGCCTTCCTTCAGGAATTCCGGATTCGACACGACCGAGAACATCGGCGCGTCGCCGCCGCGCTTCGCGAGTTCCTCGGCGACCGCCGCACGCACGCGCTCGGCCGTGCCGACCGGCACCGTCGACTTGTCGACGATCACCTTGAAGCCTTTCATATAGCGGCCGATGTTGCGCGCCGCCGCGAGCACGTACTGCAGGTCGGCCGAGCCGTCCTCGTCGGGCGGCGTGCCGACCGCGATGAACTGCACGTCGCCGTGCGCGACCGCGGCCTCGATGTCGGTCGAGAAGCGCAGGCGGCCGGCCGCGCGATTGCGCGCGATGACTTCCTTGAGGCCCGGCTCGTGGATCGGCACGCCGCCGTTGTTCAGGACGTCGATCTTCGCCTGATCGACGTCGAGGCAGAACACGTCGTGCCCGATGTCGGCGAGACAGGCGCCGGTGACAAGACCTACGTAACCGCTGCCGATGATAGTCAGATTCATGATGTGTCGGACCTCGTGACCAATGATTCGAAATTCGTGAAACCGGGGTGTCCGCGCGCGTTGCGCGTCAGTAAGCGTTGCTGCCGGTGAAGCCTTTCCAGAGCGTCAGCACGACGATCTTGATGTCGAGCCAGAACGACCAGTTCTGCATGTAGTACAGATCGAGCTTCACGCGTCCCATCATCTTCTCGATCTGGTCGGTCTCGCCGCGAAAGCCGTTGATCTGTGCCCAGCCGGTGATGCCCGGCTTGATCCGGTAGCGGAACATGTAGCCCTTCACCAGATCCTTGTAGATGTCGTCGTGCGCGAGCGCATGGGGCCGCGGGCCGACGACCGACATCTCGCCCTTCAGCACGTTGATGAACTGCGGCAGTTCGTCGAGGCTCGTGCGGCGCAGGAACCGCCCGACCGGCGTCACGCGCGTGTCGTTCTTGGTCGCCTGCGTGACCTGTCCCGCGACTTCGTGATGCACTTTCATCGAGCGGAACTTGTAGATCTCGAACTCGTGCCCGTCGATGCCCTTGCGCTTCTGGCGGAAGAACACCGGCCCGCGCGACGTGAGCTTGATCAGGCACGCGATCAGCACCATCACCGGCGCGAGCGCCGTGAGCGCCGCCAGCGCGAACAGCCGGTCGAACACGAACTTCGGCAGGATCCGCACGTCGGTGATCGGCGACGCCGCGAGGTTGATCGCCGGCACGCCGAGCACCTCGACCACTTCCTGGTTGAAGAACGACAGCGTGCGCACGTCCGGGATGAAACGGATATTCACGAAGTCGTGGCGGAACACCGTCACGATCTGGTGAATCCGGCGCTCCTCCGTGATCGGCAGCGTGAGCCACAGCTCGCTGATCGCGCGGCTGCGCACCAGCCACACCAGCGATTCGAACTGCCGCTCGATGCGCACGTCGTCGAGCGCGACTTCGCCCGGCGCTTCGCTTTCGTCGTATACGCACACCGGGTTGAAGCCCGCTTCCGGCCGCGAGCGCATCTGCGCGATCAGCCGCCGCGCCGCCGGCGTGCCGCCGACGATCGCGACCGCCTTCAGGTTGTAGCCGCCGCGGCGCAGTTGTCGCAGCACGACGTGCACGCAGGCCTTCGAGCCGGCGAGCAGCGCCATCGTCACGACTGCCCAGTAACCCAGCCACAGCCGCGACAGGTCGCCCGACTGGTGAAAGCTGAAGCTCATCAGGATGCCCGCGAGCTCGACCACCAGCCACGCGAACGCCACGCGCCCCACCAGCCCGACGAGACGCTTGCCGCGCCACGACTGGTAGATGCCGATGGCCGGAAAGAACACGACCACCAGCAGGCAGTCGAACAGCACCGTCGTGCGCTGCAGGTCGTTGAGCCAGATGCTGCCGCCGTGCAGCGCGGCGGCGATCAACGCCCCCAACACGACCATCGCGATATCGATGACTCTCGCCAGCACGCTCAACATGTCCGCTTCCTCTTTGAACAGGCGTTTGCCGAACAGCTCCTCGTGCAGCCCGTGCCGCACCTTCGATTCAAACGTTGCATGACGCTATTGAAGCGGTAAGAAAATCCCTTCTCAAGCGCACAAGTATTTCGAAAAATAATCGGAAATTATTGCCGCGACATTCTCGAATTAATTCGGCACGTTTTCCCGAATCGATCGTGAATCGGGATTTTTTCGGAAACTTTACGGTTCCCGGCATCCCTTTACGGGAAAGGGCTCCAGCGCGCTCACCCGAATTATTTTTTATTTTTTTATTTGCAGCGGATGCTATCGCGGAAAATTTTCCCGGATCCGTGCGCGACGAATATCTTGCAAAAGGTCCGGTTTTATTGTCGATTTACTTCATGCTACAAACAGGCACTGACTTCAATCGAGGAGAGTGTCATCATGAATGCTCCGGCCGTGGCAGCCGATACGCGCCCTTCTTCTTCCGCCGCCAGCGACGCCAGCCTGCGCGTCGCGGTGCAGCCGGTGATCCTTGCCGGCGGTTCGGGCACGCGTCTGTGGCCGATGTCGCGCGAACACTATCCGAAGCAGCTGATCGGCCTGCTCGGCGATCATTCGCTGCTGCAATCCACCGCGCTGCGGCTCGACGGCCTCGCGACCGGTCATCCGCTGAACGACGACGTGCTGATCGTGTGCGGCGAGGATCACCGCTTCACGACCGCCGAGCAACTGCGCCTGACCGGCAAGCGTGCGTCGATCATGCTCGAGCCGCTCGGCCGCGACACCGCGCCCGCGCTGACGCTCGCCGCGCTGCGGATCGTCGCCGGCGGCGGCGATGCCGTGATGACCGTGATGCCGGCCGACCACGCGGTGGCCGACCAGCCGCGCTTTCATGCGGCCGTCGCGGCCGGCGTGCACTGCGCGGCCCAGGGCAAGATCGCGACGATGGGCATCGTGCCGGGCCGCGCCGAAACGGGCTACGGCTACATCCGCGTCGGCGCGCCGCTCGGCGATGCCGGCACCGGCAACCTCGACGTGCGCCGTCTCGACCGCTTCGTCGAGAAGCCGCATCTCGAACTCGCGCAGCAGTACGTCGCCTCGGGCGAATACTGGTGGAACAGCGGGATCTTCATCGTGCGCGCATCGGTGTGGCTGAACGCGATCCGCCAGCTCGAACCCGAGATCCTCGCGGCCTGCGAGCAGGCCGTCGCACGCGGCAAGGACGACGGCGACTTCTTCCGCGTCGACCGCGACGCGTTCGCGTCCTCGCCGTCGAACTCGATCGACTACGCGGTGATGGAGCGGCTCGTGAACCTGCCGCAGCTGTGCGAAAGCGTCGTCGTGCCGCTCGACGCAGGCTGGTCGGACGTCGGTTCGTGGGACGCGATCTGGCAGATCCTGCCGAAGGACGATGCCGAGAACGTCGGCCGCGGCCACGTGCTGTTCGAGAATGCCGAATCGACCTTCGCGCATTCGGAAAGCCGGCTCGTCGCATGTGTCGGCACGCAGAATCTCGTCGTCGTCGAAACGCCCGACGCCGTGCTCGTCGCCGACAAGTCCTGCGTGCAGGACGTGAAGAAAATCGTCGGGCGCATCAAGGCCGAACGCGGCGCGGAAGCGACCGATCACCGCAAGGTCCATCGCCCGTGGGGGCACTACGACTCGGTCGACATGGGCGAGCGCTTCCAGGTCAAACGCATCGTCGTGAAGCCGGGCGCGCGACTGTCGCTGCAGATGCACCACCACCGCGCCGAGCACTGGATCGTCGTGCGCGGCACCGCGCGCATCACGCGCGGCGACGAAACCTTCCTGCTGTCCGAGAACGAATCGACGTACATCCCGCTCGGCGTGTCGCACCGTCTCGAGAACCCCGGCAAGATGCCGCTCGAGCTGATCGAAGTGCAGTCGGGCGCGTACCTCGGCGAGGACGACATCGTCCGCTTCGACGATACCTACGGACGCCAGTGACGCAATGCCTGCCGGGCGCGCCGTCGCAACGGTGCACCCGGCATCACGGGCAATGGAAGCGACAAAAAACAACGCGCGGGCGCCGTGACACACGACGGCCCGCGCGTTTTCTTTTCGTGCGGACGACGATCAACCTACACGGTACGCGTATTCGCGGCGGTCCGACTGCACCGAGTCGTTGCGGCTCTCGGACAGCGCGCCCGCGCGACGCTCGGCGATGAAGCGCTTGATGTCCGACTCGGCCCGCGCCAGCGCGGACAGGCCGGCCAGCACCTCGCTTTGCGGCGCACGCACCGGTTCGTCGCTCGCACCGTGGCGATCGATCCACTGACGCGCCCAGTCGAGCGCGTACTGCTCGGCTTCCTCCGCATCGGTGAAGCGCGGGCCGATCAGGCCCGAGCGCTCGACGCGCCGATCGTCCTGCATGATCTCGGCCCACGCGCGATACATCAGGTTCTGCACCGGCTGCGCACTGCCGCAGATCGTATAGCCGCGGTATTCATCGACTTGCGGCTCGGCCGCGGCAAAGCTCGCGGCGGACGGACGCCCGTGGCGCAGCCCCGCGGGCTGCGCGCCCGGGACCGCGAACGACGCTCCGGACGACGCGTGCGCTGCGTCGTTCGGCATCGCGGACAGCGTCGCGCCCTCGCCATCCCAAACGTTTGCGTGCGCGACCGGCAGTTGCCACGACTCGGGGTTCTGCCAGAACACGCCGCGCAGACGATCGTTGTCGGGCGCCGGCTCCGCACGGCATGCCGGCGCGACCGGCGCCGGCGGCGGCGGCACATACGCGAACGTGCGCCCGCTGAACTGGGTCAGCACGTCGATCATCTGCAGCAACGTGCCGTTCGCGAGCCACTCCTCGTAGCGGCGGCGGCACGTCGGCCCGGACGGATAGCGCCCGGGCAGTTTGGACCACGCTTCACCGGTCGTCAGGATCCAGAGGACCGCGTTGGCGACGACGCGCGGTTCCGCGCGTGGACGGCCTCGACGGTTCAGCCGAATCGGCTCGTCGGCGATCAGCGTTGAAAGACGAAACCACTCTTCATCGTTAAGCTCATCGAAGAACATAGTTGTTTCTCCACACAGCCAGGCCGGGGCTGCGATTGTCGGCGCCGCCGTCACGCATCGCGTCACGGGGCGGCCCGGTTGCACATTATGGTTATCCGCTTGTTGTGCATGCCGGCGCGACACCGCACTTTCACGGTGCCGCCATTCCCGGCAATGGCGCACAAATCACGGTCTCACTCCAATGTGGGAATTTTTGTGCACGAAGCATACCATCCTCAGGGTTTATCTCAATATGACAATGACTTAATGTTACGCACTGAAACAACCTGCCATGGATGCGCAATCCATTTACCGTTGAATTTTTTTACGCGATCGTTATGCGCAACGCTGGGAAGCCCCGTCTGGCGGGGCTCTGCGGGGTGCGGCCGCACCCCGCCCGGCAAGCGATCCGCCATGTTCCGACCCTTGCCGGCAACCACCCCGCGAATGCCCGGCCAAAATCGGTAAATCAGGGAAAATTTCGTAACAAGATATTCACGGATCGGTAAATCATTCAAATTGCCTTGAACCGAAATTTCTCCGTGCACAATCTTTTTATTGTTTCTCGGCGAGTAATGAAAGCGATCGGACAGGCGATGCACATTGTTTCCCGGCATGCAAGCGTGGACGGGCCTGTTACATCTTCGGCGGTAATGGGCAGGCGACAGCGGCGGGCGCGACGGTCGGGCGCCGCGTTTCGCGGCCGGACGACGTGCGATCCGCGCGATATGGAGCGCGGCGCCCGGCCGCGCGTCAGCGCAGATCGCCGGCCAGCGACGCGGCCACGTCCGCCGCGATGCGTTGCGGCGACACCGTATAGGCCGGGTGATCGCAGCCGATCGACAGCGTCGCGCCGTCCTTGAGCGCCGCGCGCATCGGCCCGCTCAGTTCGAAGCGCACGAAATGCACGGCCGAGGTCTTCTCCGCGTTGTCGCGGTCGAGATCCTCGTCGGCGATCGCATAGACGTCAGGGTGCCCGTCGACCCGCAGGTACACGCGATCCTCGACGCCGATCAGCCGCGCGAGCGCCGCGCGCCGCTCGGCTTCGTGCTCGTATTCGATCTGCAGCGTCGCCTTCAGGTTGGTGCCGTCGGGCACGAGCGGCAGATAGGCTTCCAGTTCGCCTTCGATGCCGGCCTCGTCGAAGATCTTCTCGATGTGCAGCATTTCCTGGATCTGGTAGCGGATCGTGGTCTCGTCCTCGAACAGGAGGCGCAGATGGTTGCCGAGCGCCACCGCGCGGCGGCGCTTGTGCGCGACGAGCCGCGCATGTTCGGTCTTGCGGATCTTCGCGTACGCTTCGAGCGTCAGCAGCGAGTCGCGGGTGAGCGTCATGGGATGTCCTCGGATAGCGTCGATGTCGTCGTGAAGCGGCCGGTTCAGATGCCATACGCGCGGCGCAGCAGCGTCAGCGGATGCGCGAGCGGCGCGGCCGGCAACCCTTTCTCGTCGATGCCCTGCACGATGTGATGGCCGGCGAGCGCGCAGTCCGACGACACGAAATCCGGCTTCGGCTCGGCCATCGCCTTGAACACCGGCGCGCCGATCCGCATCGCGTCCGCATGGAAGGCCTTCTTCACGCCGAACGTGCCCGCGTGCCCGGAACAGCGCTCGACGACGTTCACGCGCGTATCCGGCACGAGCGACAGCGTGTCGGCCGTCTTGCGGCCGATGTTCTGCACGCGCGCGTGGCACGGCACGTGATACGACACGGTGCCGAGGCCCTGCTTGAAATCGGTCTTCAGCAAACCGTCGCGATGCCGCGCGATCACGTACTCGAACGGATCCCAGAATGCATCGGCCACCGCGCGCACGGCTTCGTCGCCGGGGAACATCAGCGGCAGTTCGCTCTTGTACATCAGCACGCAGCTCGGGATCGCGCCGATCAGCGCATAGCCCTCGCGCGCATAGCGCTCCAGCACCGGCATGTTCACGGCCTTCTTCGCGGCGACGCCCGCGAGATTGCCCTGCTCGAGCAGCGGCATCCCGCAGCACGCTTCGCGCGTGACGAGTTCGTACGGGATCTCGTTGTGCGCGAGGATCGCGAGCAGGTCGTGGCCGATGCCCGGCTCGTTGAAGTTCACGTAGCACGTCGCGTAGATCGCGACCTTGCCGGGCGTGCGTTCGCCGTCGCGAACCGGCGGGCCGTCCGAGCGCTTCGCCGCGCGCCGGAACTTGCGCGGCGCGAACTCCGGCAGCCATGCGTTGCGATCGACGCCGAGCGCCGCTTCGAGCGCGTGGCGCGCGGGCGGCGTGCGATTGACCGCGTTCACCGTCTGCGTGACGATCGGAATGCCCGCGAAATGGCCGAGCGCGTCGGTGTTCGACAGCACCTTGTCGCGCAGCGGCGCCTCGCCGCGCTTGTAGCGCGCGGCCTTGCCGCGCAGCATCAGGTGCGGGAAGTCGACGTTCCATGCATGCGGCGGCACGTACGGGCATTTCGTCATGTAGCAGAGGTCGCACAGGTAGCACTGGTCGACGACCTTGCCGAACGCGTCCTTCGGCACTTCCTCGATGTCGCCCGTCGGCGTGTCGTCGACGAGATCGAACAGCGCGGGAAACGCGCCGCACAGCGACACGCAGCGCCGGCAACCGGCGCAGATGTCGAACACGCGCGTCATTTCCGCATCGATCGCGGCCTGGTCGTAGAACGCTTCGGACTGCCAGTCGAGCGGATGCCGGGTCGGGGCTTCGAGACTGCCTTCCTTGTGGGGCATGAGGCGCTCCAGCGTGGCGCGCATGCGCGCGAACGCGCCGCCCGCGCGGCGCGGGCGGCGATCAACGCACGGCCGGCCGCGGGACCTGCCCGGCCGGGCCGTGCGGCCTCGGGGCGACGCCCGCGTCAGTCGACGAGCGCGTCCAGCGCTTTCGTATAGCGGTTCGCGTGGCTGCGTTCGGCCTTCGCGAGCGTCTCGAACCAGTTCGCGATTTCGTCGAAGCCTTCTTCGCGCGCCGTCTTCGCCATGCCCGGATACATGTCGGTGTACTCGTGCGTCTCGCCGGCAATCGCCGATTCGAGGTTCAGCCGCGACGAGCCGAACGGCAGACCCGTCGCCGGATCGCCGACTGCTTCGAGGTATTCGAGGTGACCGTGCGCATGGCCCGTTTCGCCTTCGGCAGTCGAGCGGAACAGCGCGGCGACGTCGTTCTGGCCTTCGACGTCGGCCTTCGAAGCGAAATACAGATAACGCCGGTTCGCTTGCGATTCGCCCGCGAATGCGGCCTTCAGATTCTCTTCGGTCTTGCTGCCCTTGAGTTGAGCCATGTGCGCCTCCGTTCGAGTCGGCGCGGCCGCGTGCGAAGCCGGGCCGATGATGGATATGGGGAACGATGCGTACGCCGGACACGCACGCTTCGTGCCTTTTAATCTAGGCGCTGGCGTTCGCATCCCCCAATAGGCTTTTTCAATCCGTCCGATAGCGGGGAGCGGGAATGAGGGACGGGTGGAGGCGGGGGCGCTGGCGTTCGATGCGACGCGCGGTGTACGCACACCGGCGTCGCCCGTCTGCGTCACGCATCCGTCGCGCGCTTCAACAGCAATTCCCTTTCGCGCTCGTTGCGGGTCAATTCCGCCGCGCGGCGGAACTCGACCTTCGCCTCGTCAGCGCGGCCGAGCTTCGCGAGCAGGTCGCCACGCACGCTCGGCAACCAGTGATAGCGCGCGAGCGCCGGATCGTCGCGCAGCACGTCGACGATTTCCAGCGCCGCGGCAGGACCGAACGCCATCCCCACCGCCACCGCACGGTTCAGCTCGACGACCGGCGACGGCGCGACTTCGGCGAGCGCGTCGTACAGCGCGACGATCTGCGCCCAGTCCGTGTCCGACGCGTGCCGCGCGCGTGCATGACACGCCGCCAGCGCGGCCTGCAGCGCATACGGGCCGCGCACGCCGCCGAGCTTCGTCGCCCGCTCGAGCGCCGCGAGGCCGCGCCGGATCAGCAGCGGATCCCAGCGGCTGCGGTCCTGGTCGAGCAGCAGCACGGGCCGCCCCTGCGCATCGGTCCGCGCATGCATGCGCGACGCCTGCAGTTCCATCAGCGCGACGAGCCCGAGCACTTCGCTTTCGTCCGGCACGAGCCCGGCGAGCACGCGGCCGAGACGCAGCGCCTCGTCGCACAGCGCCGGGCGCGTCCAGTCGTCGCCCGCGGTCGCCGCATGGCCTTCGTTGAACACGAGATAGATCACTTCGAGCACCGACGCGAGCCGCGCGGACCGCGCGTCGGCGGCCGGCACCTCGAACGGCACGCGCGCCGCCGCGAGCGTGCGCTTCGCGCGCACGATGCGCTGCGCGATCGTCGGCTCGGGCGACAGGAACGCACGCGCGATCTCGCTCGTGGTCAGCCCGCCGAGCAGCCGCAACGTCAGCGCGACGCGCGCATCGGTCGACAGCACCGGATGGCACGACGTGAAGATCAGCCGCAGCAGGTCGTCGCCGATATCGTCGTCGCGCGCGTCGGCGAGCGCCTCCGCGATGTCGGGGACGACGTGCGCCTCGAGCGCGTCCATTTCATGGCCGAGCTGGTCGCGCTTCGCCGCATGCAGCGACTCCTGCCGCACCCGGTCGAGCGCGCGCCGCTTCACGGCCGTCATCAGCCATGCGGCCGGATTGTCGGGCACGCCGTCGACGGGCCAGTGCTCGAGCGCCGCGACGAGCGTGTCCTGCGCCAGTTCCTCGGCCACGCCGACGTCGCGCACCACGCGCGCGGCGCGCGCGATGATCTTGGGCGCCTCGATCCGCCAGACCGCTTCGATCGCACGGTGAGTCGCCTCACGCGTCACGACGCTTGCCCCTGGGCGGACACATCGAGCGGCATGGCCATCAGCTCCCATGCGTGGCCGTCCGGATCGTCGAACCCGTGGCCGTACATGTTCGGATACTCGCGCGGCGCTTGCGGCGCGGACCCGCCGGCCGCGAGCGCCTTCGCGACGATCGCGTCGACCTCGGCGCGGCTGTCGCACGACAGGCACGACAGCGCTTGCACCTGCGTCGCCGGATCGACGATGGTCTTGCCGGTGAAGGTCTGGAAAAACGGCCGCACGAGCAGCATCGCGAAAATCGTGTCGCTGATCTTGATGCAGGCAGCCTGATCGTTGGTATAGGCCGGTACGACTTCGAAACCGAGTGCCTGGTAGAACGTCTTCGAGCGCGGCAGGTCGGCCACGGGCAGGTTGATGAAAACCATCTTGTGCATGACGGGTGCTCCGGTGAGATTGGCTTGGGGTGGAGTCAGGCGTGGCCGTGCCCGACATTGAGTTCGCGGAACCGCTCGACCGCCTCGCTGGGCGTCAGGTCGTCGAGTTCGAACAGCGGCCGCACCTCGATCTCGCAGTCCATCTCCGCACCGAACGGCGCGGGAAACCGGCGCGTCCATTCGAGCGCCTCGTCGCGCGAGCGCACCTGGATCAGCGTATAGCCGGCAATCAGTTCCTTCGTCTCCGCGAACGGGCCGTCGACCACCGTGCCCTTGCCACCTGAGTAGCGCACGCGCCAGCCGCGCGCGCTCGGCCGCAGGCCGTTCGCATCGAGCAGCACGCCGGCCTTGGCCAGCTCCTCGTGATAGACCGTCATCGCCTCGACCAGCCGGTTGTCCGGCAATGCGTCGGATTCGCTGACGGCGTTCGCCCGGATCATGATCATGAATCGCATCGTTCACTCCTTGTCATCGGTGGAAAGGGGCGTCCGTTCGTCGGCGCCTTATCCCTACGACGGGCGGCAGACTGCCGGATCGACGTACGGCGCGACGAATCCGGGTTAACACCGAGCCGTGGCCGTCACAGGAAGCACGGGCCGACCGCGCGCACTTCGACCGTGCACCATTGCGCGGCCGGGCACTGGCGCGCGATCGCGATCGCTTCCTCGCGCGTGTCGACGTCGACGATGAAGAACCCGCCGACCATTTCCTTCGCCTCGGCGAACGGGCCGTCGACGAGGCGCGTCTCGCCGTCGCGCACCTGCACACGCGTCGCGCGCTCCGAGCGCTCGAGCGACTCGACGCCGCGCAGCACGCCGCGCGCCTTCAGCGTCTGCGCGAAATCGACCATCCGCGCGTACAGCGCCTGCCCCTCCTCGAGCGTGCGTTCGGCGCGCTGGCCGGTCGGTTCGACAATCAACAGCATGTAGGACATGGAACTCTCCAGTGGGGGGCCGTGCGCAAGAAGCGTTCGGATCGCAGGCCGGAATGACACGTCAGATGCGAAGCGTAACAGCCGCGGGCGGCCCTGCCGTCATCGTTGGCCGTTCGACACTGGCCTGATGGCCAATTCGATCGCAGCACGCGATTTTGCCGTCAAGATGCTTGCCCGAACCTTCGAATTTTCTTCCTGTGGAGCACTCCATGTCACGCCTGCCGCCGCCGCTCGCGCTCGCCGCATCGCTCGCCCCGCTCGCCCCGCTCGCCCCGCTTGCCTCGTTTGCCTCGTTTGCCTCGTTTGCCGCATTTGCCGCATTTGCCCTTTCAGCGCCGGCCGCCACCGCCGCCACCACCGCCGCCGCCACCGCGCCTCCGGTCAGCGCGGGCTGCGGCGGCCCCACGACGGCAATCGCCGACCTCCGGCATTCCGGCGGCCGGTCGCCGCTGGCCGGGCGCTCCGCGTCGATCGAAGCGATCGTCACCGCGGCATTCGGCGGCGCCGACGGCTTCGGCGGATTCTTCGTCCAGCAGGCGGATGCGCAGCGGCGCCACCGGCCGGGCGTCCCGGAAGGCCTGTTCGTCTACGCGCCGCACGCGCGTGTCCGCCCGGGCGAACGCGTGCACGTCACCGGCAGGATCGAGCAGAAGTACGGCCGCACGCAACTGGCTCTGTCGGGCCGCGTGGCCGTCTGTGCGCGCGGGCAGACCGTCACGCCGGCCGCGCTCGTGCTGCCGGTCGACAGCGAGTCAGTATTCGCCGCGCATGAAGGCATGCGCGTGCGCTTTCCGCAAACGCTGACCGTCAGCGATACCTACGACCTCGGCCGCTACGGCAGCATCGTGCTCAGCCACGGTCGCCTCTACATGCCGACGCACGTGGTGCCGCCGGCCGACGCCGCCGCGCAGGCGGCGGCCAATGCCCGCAACCGCATCGTGCTCGACGACGGTTCGAGCCGCGTGAACCCCGCGACCGCCCGCTATCCGCCGCCTGCGCTGGGCGCCGCCAACACGCTGCGCGCGGGCTACACGGTGCGCGGCGTCGAAGGTGTGCTCGAGCAGCGCTACGGCACGTGGCGAGTGCAGCCCGTGCCGGCGTCGGCGCCGGTCTTCGACGCTGCATCGAATCCGCGGACCGATGCACCGCCGCGGCATCCGCAAGCCGACGTGCGGATCGCGTCGTTCAACGTCTTCAACTATTTCAACGGCGACGGAAGCGGCGGCGGCTTCGACGATCCGGCCAATCGCGGCGCGAAGACGCCCGCCGTCTTCGCCCGCCAGGAAGCGAAGATCGTCGCCGCACTGCGCGCACTGCGCGCCGACGTGATCGGCCTGATGGAAATCGCGAACAACGGCCACGGCCCCGCGAGCGCCGTGCAGCGTCTCGCGGCGCGGCTCGGCGACGGCTGGCGCGCGGTCGACCCCGGCACGGCGCGACTCGGCCGCGATGCGATCGCGGTCGCGTTGCTGTACGACAGCCGGACGATCGAACCCGTCGGGCGCGCCGCGACCGTCGCGCTCGACGGCGGCAATCGCCCGCCGCTCGCGCAGACGTTCCGGCGCATCGGCGGCACCCGCGCATTCACGGTCGCGGCCAATCACCTGAAATCGAAGAACTGCCCACGTGCGACCGGCCCGGATCTCGACCAGTCGGACGGTCAGGGCTGCTGGAACGCGACGCGCACGCGTGCGGCCGAACGCATCGCCGCGTGGCTCGCCACGTCGCCGACCGGCGCCCCGGCCGACGGCGTGCTGCTGATCGGCGACCTCAACAGCTACGCGAAGGAAGACCCGCTGCGTGCGCTCGAATCGCGCGGCTACACGAACCTCGTCGCCCGCTTCGCCGGCAACGCCGGCTACAGCTACGTATTCCGCGGCGAAGCGGGCAACCTCGATCACGCACTCGCCACGTCGCCGCTCGCCGCGCGCGTGAAGGCCGTGCATGCGTGGCACATCAATGCCGACGAACCGGTCGCGCTGCAATCCGTGCCCGATTACAAAACCGCGGCGCAACGGGCGGCCTATTACGCACCCGATGCCTATCGCTCGTCGGATCACGACCCCGTCGTCATCGACCTCGCGCCGGACGAAGGCGCCACCTGAGCCATCGCGGGCACAAACCGTGCTCCATCAAGAGACGGGCGATTAGTGCAATTGCATCAGCATGATGCGTGCAACGGCACTATTTACCTGGCGCATCGGGCGACGCCATATTTACCGGACTTTCACGTCGCGCCAACGGCTTGCTGGTCGCTTCGCCCAAAAGCGCGAAATTTTTTCAACCGCCGCCCCGCCCCATTGCGCGGGGCTTTCCGGGAAATTTGCCGGCGAATTGAAAATTTGTCTCGAAACTCAATTGGCTGATGTGAATCACATTGGTTGCTGGGATTCGTCTTATCTTCAAATTGGCCTGCAAATCAAATCGAAGGAGGATAAACACCATGGCGCTCACCGACTCGATCGAACACAAGCTGGACCGCGGCCTGTCCGACATCCGTCGCACCGGCCGGCGCGTGGGACGCACGACGCGCTCGGCGGCTCGCGACCTGCATGCGGACGTGTCCGACGATCTGCGCGGGCTGGTCGATGAACTGGAAGACCTGCTGAAGAACGACGGCGACGGCGATATCGCCGCGTTGCGCAAGCGCGTGCAGGCGCGGCTCGACGAAGCGCGCAGCACGCTCGACTACGCGTCGGGCACCGCGGTCGCGCGGCTGCGCGATTCGGCCGAACGCGTATCGCAAGCCGTGCACGACAATCCCTGGCAGACCGCAGGTGTCGTCGCGGGCCTCGCGTTCGTCGCCGGCCTGCTCCTTTCCCGCCGTTGAACGGGGCGACCACCCCGTCCGTCCTCACCCCGACAACGAAGGAGAAACGCCATGCAGAAGTCCCTCGCCCTGAAAGCCGCCGCCGCCGTCATGCTCGGCAGTCTCGCACTTGCCGGCTGCACCACCACCCCCAACAAACCCGACAACGCATCGGCCAGCGCGTCGAAACGCGAGTCGATCGACGCGAGCGTGAACGCGACGTTGTCGCGCCTCTATTCGACGGTGCCGGGCTCGCGTGAACTCGTCGCGAAATCGCGCGGCGTGCTCGTGTTCCCGAACGTGCTGCAGGCCGGCCTCATCGTCGGCGGCCAGTCCGGCAACGGCGCGCTGCGCGTCGGCGGCAGCACCGTCGGCTACTACAACACGTCGTCGCTGTCGGTCGGCCTGCAGGCCGGTGCGCAATCGAAGGCGATCGTGTTCCTGTTCATGACGCAGGATGCGCTCGACTCGTTCCGCAAGTCCGAAGGCTGGTCGGCCGGCGCCGACGCCTCCGTCGCGGTCGTGAAGATGGGCGCGAACGGCGCGATCGACTCCAACACGGCCACCGCACCGGTCGAGGTGCTGGTGCTGACCAACGCGGGCCTGATGGGCGATCTGTCGGTCAGCGGCACCAAGGTCACCCGGCTCCACATCTGACGATGCGGCACGGCCCCCGGGCCGGTTCGCTTCCCGGCAACGCCGCGGCCCCGGCCGCGGCGTTTTCTCGTGCGCCGCGCGCGGCGGGTATGATGGCGGCACCTTTGCGGGCATACTGCCGATCAGGCCGCCCTGCCGCGCTGCGCCGCGACATCCGTGACGTTCGCGAGCCGATCGCGCCCGAGGCAACGAAATTCAATCAAACCAGGCATCAATCTGCGCGAACCATCCATGGATAGCGGACACGATCACCAAAAATTCTTCTATTTCCTGCTGTTCGCGGTCACCGTCGGACTGTGCTGGATACTCGCGCCGTTCTCCGGCGCCGTCTTCTGGGGCACCATTCTCGCGATCCTGTTCCAGCCGGTGCAGCGCTGGCTCGCCGCGCGCTTCGGCAAGCGGCGCAACCTGGCCGCGCTCGTGACGATGTCGCTGATCATCCTGATCGTGATCCTGCCGCTCGTGTTCGTCATGGCGACGCTCGTGCAGGAAATCGCGTACGTGTACCAGGAACTGAAGAGCGCGCAGCCGAATTATTCGCAGTACTTCCATGACATCATTCATGCGCTGCCGACGTCGATCCAGAACCTGCTGCAGAAATACGGGCTGACCAACATCCCCGGCATCCAGAAGAAGCTGACCGACGGCGCCGCGCAGATCAGCCAGTTCGCGGCGACCCAGGCGCTCAGCATCGGCCAGAACACGTTCCAGTTCGTCGTCAGCTTCGGCGTGATGCTGTACATGGTGTTCTTCCTGCTGCGCGACGGCGGCGAGATCGGCCGCCGCGTGCGCCGCGCGATGCCGCTCGACGAAGAGCACAAGAACCTGCTGCTCGCGAAGTTCACGACGGTTGTGCGCGCAACCGTGAAGGGCAACATCGCGGTCGCGCTCGTGCAGGGCGCGCTCGGCGGCCTGATCTTCTGGATCCTCGGGATCGAGGGTGTCGTGCTGTGGGGCGCGCTGATGGCGTTCCTGTCGCTCCTGCCGGCGATCGGCGCGAGCCTCGTGTGGGTGCCCGCCGCGCTCTACTTCCTCGCGATCGGCGCGATCTGGAAATGCGTGATCCTCGTCGCGTTCTGCGTCGGCGTGATCGGCCTCGTCGACAACCTGCTGCGCCCGATCCTCGTCGGCAAGGACACGAAGATGCCCGACTGGGTCGTGCTGATCTCGACGCTCGGCGGGATGGCGCTGTTCGGCATCAACGGCTTCGTGATCGGGCCGCTCGTCGCTGCGCTGTTCATGGCGAGCTGGGACATCTACGCGCGCGCCGAACAGGGGGAGTGACGCCGCGCGTCACGGATGACGAATCCTGATCACGACGGGCGCCACGGCGCCCGTTTCCATGTCCGGCCCCGCGATCGTCAGCACCCCGCCATACGGCCCGACACGATGCGCGCGCCCCGCTTCCAGCGGCACGGCTCGATCGTCGCGCGCATCGTGCCAGGTTGCGCGAACCGCAGCGCCCGCAGGCTGCGAAAGCGGCTGGCCGTCCGGCCCCACGAGCGCCAGATGCGCACCGGGCAAGCGCCGGCCATGCGCATCGAAGCGGAGTGCCGCCGCGCTCGCGCTGCCCGACGCCCCGAGCGACGGCGTGTCGAATGTCACGTCGTACCGATCGACGAGCGCGCCGGTGAAGCGCACGATGCCAGCCGCGCCCGCGTGCCCGGCCGCACCGGCGCTCGACACTGCGAGCGCGATACCGAACCCCGCTGCCGCCATCCGCGCCCGGACACCGATGCGCCGCTTCGTTCGATCGCGCGCCGCCGTCGGTGCCGCCCATGTCGTCTTCATCTGCATGTTCCGCCTCCCTTCCCGCTTCTCGCCGCTCAAATGAAAACGGCGGCGTGACGCGCAGGTCACGCCGCCGCTTGCCGGCAATTACTTTAGGGAGAGCGACCGGAACAATAAATGAGACAAGTCCTAAACTGATACCGGAATATTCGGACTCAATGCGCGCGAGCGCGACGGCTCATGCGTCCGGATCGACGCGCAGCACGAGCTTGCCGCGATGGTCGCCGTCGAACAGGCGGTTCAGCACGTCGGGGGCGTTTTCGAGCCCGTCGGCGACGGTTTCCTCGGCCTTGAGCCGGCCGTCGCGCAGCCATCCCGCGAGCGTCTGCACCGCTTCGCGGCTCTTGCGGTAGTCGAGGATCAGGAAGCCGCGCATCGTGATCCGCTTCGAGATCAGCACGCCGACGTCGTCCGCCGCGCGGCCGCTGTTGTAGTTCGAGATCACGCCGCACAGCGCGACGCGCCCGCCGATCACCATCCGCGACAGCACCGCGCGCATCACCTCGCCGCCGACGTTCTCGAAGTTCACGTGCACGCCGTCCGGCGTCGCCGCCTTCAGCTGCTCACGGAAATCGTCGGCCTTGTAGTCGACGGCCGCGTCGAAGCCGAGCGTCTCGGTCAGGTAGCGGCACTTGTCCGCGCCACCCGCGATGCCCACCACGCGCGCACCGTGGATCTTGCCGATCTGGCCGGCGATCGAGCCGACCGACCCGGCCGCCGCCGACACGACGAGCGTCTCGCCAGGCTGCACCGGCGCGATGTCGGTCAGCCCGTAGTACGCGGTCAGGCCGCTCATCCCGCACGCGCCGAGCAGCGTCGGCAGCGGCAGGCCCGACTGCGCGGGCAGCTTCACGAGTTGCGCGGCCTGGTCGGCCGGCACCCGCGCATAGTCCTGCCAGCCGAGCAGCCCCTGCACGAGATCGCCTTGCGCGAACCCCGCGTGGCGCGACCCGACCACGCGCCCGATGCCGAGCGCACGCATCACTTCGCCGATCGCGACGGGCGGCAGGTATTGCGGCACGTCGCTCATCCACACGCGGTTGGTCGGATCCATCGACAGATACAGCACACGCACGAGCACTTCGCCGTCGGCGAGCGCCGGCACCGGCGTTTCGACGAACGAAAAGTGTTCGCGGCCGACCCGGCCTTCCGGGCGTGTCTTCAGCAGCAGCTGGCGGTTCACGGGTGTCGACACGATGTTCTCCTCCGGTTGTGTTTATCGATGCGCGTCAAACTGCGCACATGCCGCCGTCGATCACGAGTTCGGCGGCCGTCACGAAGCGGCTTTCGTCGGATGCCAGATAGACGGCCGCATGCGCGACGTCGTCCGGTTCGCCGAGCCGGCGCAGCGGAATGCCGCGCGCGAGCTTGCGCGTCGCATCGCGTTCGCCGAGCGACTGGAACAGCGGCTCGACGATCCCCGTGCGAATGAACGCCGGGTGAATCGAGTTGCAGCGCACGTCGAGCTCGCGGCGCGCGCAGTCGATCGCGACCGACTTCGTCAGCGACGCGACCGCGGCCTTCGACGCGTTGTACGCGGTGAAATCCGGCTCGACCTTGAACGCGGCCACCGACGAGATGTTGATGATCGATGCGGGATGGCTCTCGGCCAGATACGACAGCGCATGCTTGCAGCCGAGCACGATGCTCTCGACGTTGACCGCCATCACGCGCCGCCATTCGTCCAGTTCGATCTGCGCGGGCGAGCCGATCGAGCCGACACCCGCGTTGTTGACGAGCACCGACAGCCCGCCCATCGCATCGACCGCCTGCGCGAGCAGCGCTTGCCAGCGCGCTTCGTCGCGGACGTCCTGCGTCGCGGCAAACGCGACCGGCGTCGCGTGGCCCGCGTTGAGTTCGTCGGCGAATGCATCGAGCACCGCCGCGTCGGCAACGTCGGTCAGGAACACGCGCGCGCCCTGCTCGACCATCCGGCGCGCGATCGCGCGGCCGAGGCCGCCGGCGGCGCCCGTGATGTACGCGCACTTGCCTGCGAGGCGCGTGGAAACGATTGTCATGGGACCTGCTCCTGTCGTGAGTCGTCGCGGCGGACCGGTGCCGCGACGGCGGTTGCCGTGCGCCGGCCGACGGCCGCGCGGTATGCGCGAGTATAGCGAGCCGGCCGCACCGGGCCGGACGAATCCGGCGGCCGGCCGCTGCCGGCCCCGCTCGAACGAACGCCAGCGTACGCGATTGCCGCCAATCGATGAAATGAATCTTCGTAATGCCCGGTCATAGACATCACTCATGACCTTCGGATCCGCGGGCGGCGGGACGGGCGGGCGGGCGGACGGGCGGGCGGGCACAGCACAGCACAGCACAGCACGGCCGATCATCGCCGATGTCGGCTCGATAACGATCGGGAAACGGCTTTTGACAATAACCAAGAAGGAATGGGACGGGACTCGGGGGGCCACCGCCGCGGCGACGACCGCATCCGGCACCGGCGCACCGACGCGCGGCAACGAACAGCCGTCAGAACCCGTCGCCGGACGCGCGCATGAACGCGCAGAACTGCGGGGAATGCGTGTCGATCATCTGCTGGAACGGTGCGCGATGCCCGTACGCGATGCCGGACACGAGGAGCAGGCAGACGGCCGCGATGCGCGGCGAGAACGCGCGCTTGTGCGCCCGCCGGTAGGCGCGCAGGAACACCAGCGCGACCAGCGCGCCGAGCAGCCAGCCGACGACGACTTCCGGGACCGTGTGCGAATGGTCGAACACGCGCGCGACGCCCGTCAGCGCGCCGACGACGAGACCGGCCGCCACGCCCGGCTCCTTGCCCGGACGGAATGCCTGCCACAGCATCGACAGCGCGACGGTCCACACGGACGTCGACAGCATCGTATGGCCGCTGATCACGCGGAAATCGAACTGCGGGATCTCGACCCCGCAGCCCGCATAGAGAATCTTGGTCGCCCCGACCAGGCTCATGCCGGCCGCGAGCAGCACGATCCAGCGCACCGCGAGCCGCCAGTTGGACAGCGCGAGCCAGACGGCGCAGGTCAGCGCGACCGGCAAGGTCAGCGCGGCATCGCCGATGTTGCTGATTTCACTCCACATGACGGACGTCGAACGGCTGGCAAAAGGCGCAGTTTAACGCAGGCGCGCCACGCGCCTGTTTCAGCCTGTGACAAGCTGTATCAGCCCGCGACACCCGTGATCAGCAGCAGGTTCGTGGCGGTGATGACGGCGAACAGCACCCAGGCGGCGGCCTGCATCCTGCGGCCGATCGCATGCTCGCCCATCGTGTTGCGATCGCTGACCGACCGGATCAGCGGCCACATCGCGAACGGCAGCTGCAGGCTCAGCAGCACCTGGCTCCAGACGAGCAATTGCCCGACCGAGTTTTCGCCGAGCCACAGCACGCCGATCAGCGCGGGCACCAGTGCGAGCCCGCGCGTGATCAGCCGGCGCTGGTAGCACGGGATTTTCGTATGCAGGAAGCCGTCCATGATCACCTGGCCGGCGATCGTGCCGGTCAGCGTCGAGCTTTGCCCCGACGCGAGCAGCGCGATGCCGAACAGCAGCGCGGCCGCGCCGCCCGCGATCGGCGTGATCAGCCGGTACGCCTGTTCGATGTCGGTCACGTCGTGCTGGCCGGTCGCATGGAACGCCGCGCCTGCGACGACCAGGATCGCCGCATTGACGAGCATCGCGACGAACAGCGACACGCAGGTGTCGATGCGCACCAGCGCGAGCGTGTCGCGGATCAGGCCGCGCGCGCCGCCGACGACATGGCGCGTCTGCACGACCGACGAATGCAGATACAGGTTGTGCGGCATGATCGTCGCGCCGACGATGCCGAGCGCGAGCACGATCGCGTCCTTGCGGTCACGGCCCGGATCGCCCGGCACGAGCCCCTTCGCGACCGCATGCCAGTCGGGCGGCGTGATCGCGACCTGCGCAACGAAGCAGAACGCCATCGTCGCGATCAACCCGAGCACGATCGCCTCGATCTGCCGGACGCCCTTGCCCTGCAGCCCGAGCACGATGACCGTGTCGAGCGCGGTCAGCACGATCCCCCACGCGAGCGGCACGCCGAGCAGCAGCTTGAACGCGAGCGCGCAGCCGAGCACTTCGGCGATGTCGCACGCGATGATCGACACCTCGGCGGTCACCCACTGCACGATGCGGCCGAAGGTGCCATAGCGGTCGTAGCTGGCCTGCGCGAGATCCTTGCCCGCGACGAGGCCGAGCCGCGCGGCGAGCATCTGCAGGAAGATCGCGGCGAGGCTCGAGAACGCGACGACCCACAGCAGCGAATAGCCGAATTGCGAGCCGGCCTGGATGTCGGTGGCCCAGTTGCCGGGATCCATATAGCCGATCGCGACCAGCAGGCCCGGGCCGAAGAAGCGCTTGAGCTTCATCCAGCGCGACGCGCCGGCGTCGATCGTGATGCTGCCCTTTACTTCCGACGGGCAGAAGGGGGCTGTGGCGGTAGTGGGAAGCAAGGGCATGGAAACCGGGGATCGTGATCGCGACACGGTGATTTTACGTTCATCCGCCCCGCTTTCTCCCGCGCATCGCCGCGCACACCCCGGCTCGCCCGCTCGCCGTCGGCAGTCGCGAGCCGCGGCGCGGGCTGCCGATCGGCCTGCGGGTGCGGCGTCCCGGCACCGTTCGTCAGGATCCGCTCGCGCTCGGCGACGCGAAATTCGGTCGGCGACACCAGCAGGCGCTGGCGAAACAGCTTGGCCAGACGCTCGCCGCTGCCGAAGCCCGTGCGCCGCGCGACCTTGTCGGCCGGCAGCGTCGTGTGGACCAGCATGTGGCAGGCGCGCTCGAGCCGCACGTGCTGCACGAACTCGGTCGGCGTCACGCCGATTTCCTTCTTGAAGCGCCGCAGGAAATTGCGCTCGCTCATCGCGACCGTCTGCGCGACTTCCGCAACCGAAATGCGGTTCGCGCTCTGCGCGCGCAGCCGCTGCACCGACATCCGGATCGACGGGCTCGCGCTCAGTTCGCGAAACGCCCACATCGACTGCGCATAGCGCTGCTCGACCGGCTGCATCAGGTTGCTGGCGATCTCCTGTGCGGCGCTGTCGCCGAGATCGGCGCGGAACATGTCGAGCACGGTCGCGAACACGTCGGCCTCGCCGGCCTGCAGTTCGATCGTGGCCGCCGCACCGCGGGCGCGATCGGTTCGCGCGCGATCGGCTTCCGTCTGCCGCTGCGACGCGGCGAGCGTCGACAGGCCCATCGCATCGACGATCCAGCGCGCATGGCGGCGGATGTCGCTCAGGCGGCGCCGCAACGCATCGTTCCAGTTGATCGACGCGCGCTCACCATGAAGATGAAAGAACGCGTGTGCACGATGGCCATGCTCGTCGCCGAGCGAATCGGCGGCGATCTGCACACCGGACGACGACTGCAGCAAGCCCCCCTTTTCGGATACGTACTTCAGCTGGTAATCCGCATTGAACGCGTTCAGGCGATTCGCCAGGTTGAAGGCCTCGCTCAGACGCGCGGCCTCGGCCAAGGAAAACCCCGTACTCAAATAGATTACGACCCACCTCTGATCTGCTGCTTCCACTGGCCAAGCCCCCGGACTGTTTCGACTTCTTTTAATTGCCGTCGAACTGTCAGGCTTATATTTGGTTTGAACACGTGCGACAGGGACGGCTATCTCGAAATATGAAGCGACGGCATCTTAGCCGAACTAGCCGAACGGGTCGTCTCTTTGTCACGAAATGGCCGACCGGGACAGCATGATGGCGGATTTTTACAGGCTATCGCCGACCGATGATCTGGCCGCGCGGAAATGCGCGTGTCGACGGGCGGACTCGCATCGTGACGCCTGCCTCGCATCGCGCATCGGCTCCACGCACGCTCGCGTAGCGGGACGATCGTCATCGGCATGCATCGGACGGCATCGGTCGCCGGTACAACGCGCACCCGCGTTCCGTTGTTCGCGCATCCATTAGAATCGCCCCACCGCCCACCACGCCGCCTTCGTCCGTGCCCGCCGATCATCGTCTCGACCTGAACCTGTTCCGCGTGCTCGATGCGGTCTACGTGCACGGCGGCATCGGCGCGGCCGCCCGTGCGCTGCACCTGACGCAGCCGGCCGTCACGCATGCGCTCAACCGGCTGCGCGCGCATTTCGACGACCCGCTGTTCGTGCGCCAGGGCAACCGCGTCGTGCCGACCGAGCGCACGCGCGCGATCATCGCGGACGTGCAGCTTCACCTCGCCGGCCTGCAGCGCGCCGCGCGCGACCCGGCGGCATTCGACCCGGCGACGCTCGACCTGAGCATCGCGGTCGGCATTCGCGACGTGCTCGAATCGATCGCGCTGCCGCAGATCGTCGCCGCGTTCGCCGGCGCAGCGCCGGGCCTGCGATTCGTGAGCCGCCGCGTCGCGGTGCACGACATCGAACGCGAACTCGCGTCGGGCAATCTCGATCTGGCCGTCGATCGACGCGTGCAGACCGGCCCGCGCATCGTGACCGAGCACCTGCTCGACGATTCGCTCGTCGTCGCGATGCGGCACGATCATCCGTTGACCGGCGGTCCGCTGCGGCGCAGCGACTATTTCGCCGCGCGGCATGTCGCGGTGTCGTCGCTCGGCGAACCGCAATCGCTCGACGTGCTGCTCGGCAACGACGGGCGCTTCCGTCACATCCAGCTCGTCTGCCAGCATTACTTCGCCGCCTGCCAGATCGCCGCGGCGGGCGACCTGCTGCTGACGCTGCCGCGCACGTATGCGCTGCGCATGGCGGCGATGCTGCCGATCGCCGTGCAGCCGCTGCCGCTGCGGCTCAAGCCGTTTCCGCTGCTCGCGTACTGGCACGAGTCGCGCGAGACCGACCGCGGGCACCAGTGGGTGCGCGAACGCGTCGCCACGCTCGTGCGCCGGAGTGCCGGCGTCGCCGGCTGATCCCGGCGAGCCCCGTCGACGCGCGTGGCGCCCGCGTTTTTCGTCGAGACGGTATGCTGACGGCTCGCACGCCGCGCATCGTCGCGGCCGCCTCTTACCCGCTTACCGGAGACTTGCCATGCCGCTCATCCACGCTGCCGCCACCCTCGCCGCCGACGCGCCCGACTACGTCGTCCAGCTGCAGGCCGGCACGCACGCGCTGACCGGCGACGAAGCGCCGCGCGAAGGCGGACAGGGCCTCGGGCCGGCGCCGTTCGAGTTCGTGCTGGCCGGCCTCGCGCAATGCACGGCCGCGACGCTGCGCATGTACATGCAGCGCAAGACGTGGCCGGCCGCGCGCATCGACGTGCGCACCGAACTGCATGCCGATCGTGAAGGGCAGCAATACGTGCGCCGCGTCGTGACGCTCGACGGCCCGCTCGACGATGCGCAGCGCCAGCGGCTCGCGGAAATCTGCGAGAAGACGCCGGTGACGCTGTTCATCAAGCGCGGCACGCGCATCGAAACGACGCTGAACTGACGGGCGGCGTACCGCGCCGCACGCGATCGCCGCGTCACAAGCAAAACGGGCGGGCCGCGCGCGATGCGCGGCCCGCCCGTTTGCGGATCTCGTCCGACGCTCAGAGTCCGAGCGCGGACAGGTCCAGCTTGCCGTCCTTCACCGGCGGGCACCAGAAATACGCGCCCGTCAGCGGTCGCGTGAAGCGGAACAGGCCGTCGACGATGCCGTCGTCCGCGCCGCTCATCCGGCGCATCTGCACGTCGAACGCGCGGAACGAACGGCCGAACGCGACGAAGTAGAGCCCCGCGCGGCGCGCATCGGACCACGGCGACGAACGGCGCAGCATGAATGCCTCCGGCTCGAAGCTCTCCTGCGCGGTGCGCTTCACGTGCGCGAACTCGGGCGCGTCGTCGAGTTCCTCGTTGTCCGAGCGGCGGCGGCCGATGATGTGATCCATGTCGCCCGACGCAATGCGCTCCATCTGGTCGAAGTCGTGCAGCCATTGCTGAACCGCGACGAAGCTCGAACCGTCGAGCCCCGCGCCCTGCCCCGTGACGACCGCCGCGGCCAGCGCGTCGTCGCCGGTCGGGTTCTCGGTGCCGTCCTCGTAACCCGACAGGTCGCGATCGGTCGAATAGCGGAACCCGTCGACCGCGTCCTGCAGCACGAACGCCGGCGCGAGCGCCCGCTCGATCGCCCGCGCGCGCAGCACGAGTGCGCCGCGATCGTCGCCGCGCAGCCAGACCCAGACGTCGGCCGGCGTGATCGGCAGCGTACGGTCGTTCACCGCGAACGCCGGGTATTCGGTGAGCCCCGGAACCGGGCGGCCGAGATGCGCGGCCAGCGCCTGCCCGAAGCCTGCGACCGCGTCGCGCCCGTCGACGAGCTCGCGCAATGCCGCGAGCGCCGCGGCCACATTGACGTTGTTCGAAATCGTGAAAGTGAGGTATCGGGCCGCCGTGTCGATCGGAGCCAGGATGCCTTGCTGAACGTCGCTCATCGTTTCCTCAGGAGTGTATCGGGGTGAATCCGCGGGGCCGCAGCGGCCGGCGCGCAACGGCAGAGTGTAATCGATGCCGCCCGCCGCCCCGTGCGGCACCGCACCGCGGAACACGCACGAAAGAGGGCCAAAACCCCGAATACTAACCGCATCGCTGCTGCAACGCCGCATTCGTCAGACGTTGCGGCGCGTCCGGCTCTGCTGATAAAATTCCTTCACGTCTTTTTCGGCGTCCTTTCAACCGTTCACTTCAGGGAGGTGCAGATGTTCCGAATGCCAGCAACCTTCCCGAACGTGGTCCCACGTCGCGGCTGATCCAGCCCGTCGTCCGCGCCGGCTTCCGGGTGCTCCGCTAACCCGCCCGCCCGCGCAATTTCCCGACAGCCCGTTTCGTTTCGCCCGCGTCGTGCGCGCGGTCCGGCTGTCGCGTTTTCGACGTTCTCCGAACCGGAAAGTCCCGTCGCGCGATGCGCCGGGCAACGATACATGACCAGAAAAACCACCCATCTGGGCGGCCAGGCATTCCAGGCCGTCTTCAGCTTCACGTTCCGCTACTGGCGCAAGCAGCCGGTGCGCATCGCGACGATCACGACGCTGGCGCTGCTCGGCGCGCTTGCCGACGTGCTCACGCCGCTGTTCGCCGGGCGCCTCGTCGATGCGCTGTCGAGCGGCCTGACCGACCGCGCCGCCGCGTGGCATGCGGCCGTCACCGCGTTCGGCACGCTGGCCGCGCTCGGCATCGGCGCGACGCTGCTGCGGCAGGGCGTCTACCTGAACATCATCACGCTCACGCTGAAGATGATGAGCGAGATCGCCGCGGCGTCGTTCCATCGCGTGCAGCGTTTCTCGACCGACTGGCACGCGAACAGCTTCGCGGGGTCGACCGTGCGCAAGATCACGCGCGGGATCTGGGCACTCGACCTGCTGAACGACACGGTGCTGATCGCGCTGCTGCCGTCGGTCACGATGCTCGTCGGCGCGACCGTGCTGCTCGGCACGCACTGGCCGGTGATGGGGCTCGTCGTCGGTGCGGGTTCGCTGCTGTACATCTCGGTAACGGTCGCGGTGTCGCTCGGCATCGTCGCGCCGGCCGCGCGGCTCGGCAACCTGTGGGACACGCGCATGGGCGGCGCGCTCGCCGACGCCGTGAGCTGCAACGCGGTCGTCAAGGCGTTCGGCGCGGAAACGCGCGAGGAAGCGCGGCTCGATCGCGTGATCGGCAAGTGGCGCCAGCGCACGCGCCGCACGTGGGTGCGCGGCACGTTCAACGGCGGGCTGCAGGGCGCGATGCTCGTCGCGATGCAGGCGGCGATGATCGGCGTCGCGCTGCGGCTGTGGGCGAACGACGAAGCGAGCGTCGGCGACATCGCGTTCTCGCTGACGATGTTCTTCATGCTGCAGGGCTACCTGCGCGACGTCGGCATGCACATCCGCAACCTGCAACGCTCGGTCAACGACATGGAAGAACTCGTCGCGCTCGAGCGCCAGCCGCTCGGCATCGACGATCGACCCGGCGCGCCCGCGATCCGGATCGGGCAAGGCGAGATCCGCTTCGAGCACGTGACGTTCCGCTACGGCAACCATCCGGTGCCGCTGTACGACGACTTCTCGATGCGCATCGCGCCCGGCGAACGCGTGGGCCTCGTCGGCCATTCCGGGTCGGGCAAGACGACGTTCATCAAGCTGATCCAGCGCCTGTACGACGTGTCGGGCGGCCGCATCACGATCGACGGCCAGGACATCGCGCAAGTGCGGCAGGATTCGCTGCGCAGCCAGATCGCGATCGTCCAGCAGGAACCCGTGCTGTTCCACCGCACGCTCGCGGAGAACATCGCGTATGCGCGCCCCGACGCGAGCCGTGCGGAGATCGAGCGCGCCGCGCGTCTTGCCAGCGCGCACGACTTCATCGTCGCGCTGCCGGACGGCTATGACACGCTCGTCGGCGAGCGCGGGATCAAGCTGTCGGGCGGCGAACGCCAGCGCGTCGCGATCGCGCGTGCGTTCCTCGCGGATGCGCCGATCCTGATCCTCGACGAAGCGACGTCGAGCCTCGACAGCGAAAGCGAGGTGCTGATCCAGCAGGCGATGGAGCGGCTGATGGTCGGGCGCACGACGCTCGTCGTCGCGCACCGGCTGTCGACGGTGCGCACGCTCGACCGTCTGATCGTGCTCGAGCGCGGCAAGGTGATCGAGGAAGGCAGCCACGACGCGCTGATCCGCATCGACGGCGGGACGTATCGCCGGCTGTTCGAGCGGCAGGAGCTGGAACTCGCCAAGGGCCTGATCGATCCGCCGCGGCGCACGGCGGACGGTCATGCCGGGCCGCTTGGGGAGCCGGCGCAAGCCTGAAGGCGCCCCGATCGCAACCGGATGCGCGGCGCACCGCCGCCGCGGCCGGTTGCGTCATGCGGGACGTCGATGCGATCGTGAGGAATTCACGAGGCCGTTGCGTGCGTCGTCGATTCCATTCGATGGCGCCACGCGAGCCGCCGTGCGCTGCCCGGCAAACCCGTTGCGAACGAGGCGAGCCGGGATCACTTATCATACCGGCCAGGCAATTTGCGACGAAAGGCAGATCATGTTTACAGGCATTGTTCAGGGTGTTGGCGTCATCAAGGCCATCAAGGATCACGGCGAACTGAGAACGTTCAGCATCGAATTCCCCGAGCGGTTCACCACCGACATCGAGATCGGCGCGAGCGTCTCGGTCGACGGCGTCTGCCTGACCGTGACGACCATCCACTCGCCCGAGCTGATCGACTTCGACGTGATGTTGCCGAGCCTGCGCATCACCACGCTCGCCGACCTCACGACCGGCGCCCGGATCAACGTCGAGCGGGCCGCGAAGGACGGCGCTGAAATCGGCGGACATCCGCTGTCCGGACACGTCGACTTCATGGGAACGATCGCGAACATCGCGTCGTCCGAACACAACCGGATGATCCGCATCGGTGTGCCGGCCGATTTCAGGCGCTACGTGTTTGCGAAAGGCTATATCGCGATCAACGGCTGCAGCCTCACCGTGTCGGACGTCAATCGCGACGAAGGCTGGTTCGACGTCTGGCTGATTCCCGAAACGCGACGCGCGACCACCTTCGATGCGAAGGGCGTCGGCGACAAGGTCAATATCGAGATCGAGCGCAGCACGCAGGTCGTCGTGGATACGATCCGCGAGTCGGTCAAGGAAACCCTCGGGGAATTGACCGGCGTCGTCACGACGTTGCTCGCGGAGAAGGGCATCGATATCGAGGAACTGCTCGCGCGGAACGTCGCGAAGCTGCCGAAGGCGTAACGGCGAAGAGCGCCGCCGTTCCCGCTGATGCCCGGGATCACCGGGCGTCGGCTTCCGTCGCGATGCGCCCGGTCGGCCGCCCCGCACGCCGCCTTACTCCGCCTCCGCCTGCGCCCCCTTCCCCACCGCCACCCGCTGCGCGCGATAAATCCCCGCGTGTCCGGAAAACAGATAGGCGACCACGCAGGCGACGATCGCATACACGCCGACATCCGCGCCGAACAGTTCGATCGCCATGATCGTCGACGCGATCGGCGTGTTGGCCGCGCCCGCGAACACCGCGACGAAACCGAGCCCCGCCAGCACGGGCACCGGCAGCGCCAGCACCTGTCCGAGCGCGTTGCCCAGCGTCGCGCCGATGTAGAACAGCGGCGTCACTTCGCCGCCCTTGAACCCCGACGCGAGCGTGACGACGGTGAACGCGAACTTGCCCGCGAAATCGTAAGCCGGCAGCGGCCCGTGAAACGCGGCTTCGATCGTCGGAATCCCGAGCCCGAGGTACTGCGGCACGTTCAGCACGGTGGCGGCCACCGCGACCAGCAGGCCGCCGAGCACCGGCTGCAGCGGCGCATGGCGGATCACGCGGCGAAACCACGCGGTCAGCGCATGCGTCGCGAACGCGAACAGCCGGCCGACGACGCCGAACGCGACACCCGCGACGACCGTCGCGGCCAGCCTCGTCGCCGACACGGCCGGCACGAACGGAATCGCATAAGCGGTGTGATGCACGCCCCACGCGCGGCACACGACATCCGCGACGATCGCCGACGCGACGCAGGTCAGCAGCGCGTCGTACCGTACGCGCCCGATCGCGAGCACCTCGAGCCCGAACACGGCGCCCGCGAGCGGCGTACCGAACACCGACGCGAACCCGGCCGCGATGCCGCCCATCAGCAGCACGCGCCGATGCTCGCGATCGAGCCGGAACAGGTGCGTGACGCGATCGGCGAGCGCGCCGCCCATCTGCACGGCCGTGCCCTCGCGGCCGGCCGACCCGCCGAACAGGTGCGTGACGACGGTCGCGACGAGCACGAGCGGCGCCATCCGCTTCGGCACCAGCGCCTTCGGGTCGTGAATCTCGTCGATCAGCAGGTTGTTGCCGCGCGCGACCGACTGGCCGAACCGGTGGTAGACCCAGCCGGTCGCCAAACCGGCGGCCGGCAGCCCCCACAGCAGCCAGGGATGCGCGACGCGCGTGCCGGTCGCCCAGTCGAGCGCGATCAGGAACAACGCGGAAGCCGTGCCGGCCAGCGCGCCGAGCAACGCAGAGAGCGCGAGCCAGCGGCACACGTAGCGCACGGTCGCGAAAAAATCGGCAGAAGTCGAGAAAAACATGATTTCCAGATTCGACGGGACATCAAAACCTGGGCGGCAGAATACCGCATGGACGGCCTGCGACCTCCTGACGACCCAGGAACACGCAGGCATCATCAGCCGGGCAAACCGGCGGTTGAGGGCCGAACCGCGCGCGACGCGCCGGGATCGACCGCAGGGAGGCATGCCATCTCCGCAGGCGGCAATTGTACGCGACGCCGCGCGGCGCGCGCAATGCGGCCCCGCCGGGGCCGCGGCGCGCCGTCAGTCGAGCGGCATGCGCGTCACGCGTGAAATCAGTTGCGGCGCGATCCGGTCGAGCGGCAGGATCGCCGACGCCGCGCCGATCGCCGCGGCCGCCTTCGGCATCCCGTAGACGGCGCTCGTCGCCGCGTCCTGCGCGATCGTGTAGCACCCCTTCGCGCGCATCGCCTTCAACCCGAGCGCGCCATCGCGCCCCATCCCGGTCAGCAGCACGCCGAGCGCGTCGCCCTCCCAGCCGTCGGCGACGCTGTTGAAGAACACGTCGATCGACGGCCGGTACGGCGTCTCGGCCGGATGCCGCGTATAGCCGAGCACGCCGCGCGGCGAGATGTACAGGTGATCGTTGGTCGCCGCGAGCAGCACCTCGCCCGCCTGCGGCACGCTGCCCTGCCGCGCGACGCGCACGGGCAGCCGCGTATAGCCGTCGAGCCACTCCGCCATGCCGACCGCGAACGCCTGGTCGACGTGCTGGACGATCACGAGCGCAGCCGGAAAATCGGCCGGCAGCGCGCGCAACAGCGCGGTGAGCGCGGTCGGGCCGCCCGCCGACGCGCCGATCGCGATCAGCGTCGGCTGGCCGCGCGCGGGTGCCGGCCCGGGCGGCACGAGCGTCGTGGTCCGGCTTTCGAGCAGCCGGCCGATCTGGTCGATCTTCGCGAGCAGCGGCTGCGGCGCCGCATCCGACGGCAGGCCGAGCGCGAGCGTCGGCGTGTCGACCGCGTCGAGCGCGCCGGCCCCCATCGCCTCGTAGACCGACGACGTGTTCGCGCTGACGCTCGCGGTCACGATCAGGATCGCGCACGGCGCGCGCGCCATGATCTGCCGGGTCGCGGCCACGCCGTCGAGCTTCGGCATCACGAGATCCATCAGCACGAGATCGGGCGGATGCGCGACGCAGAAATCCACTGCCTCGTCGCCATCGGTCGCCACCCACAGCACGCGGTGATCCGTGCGCAGCGCGATCACGCGGCGCAGCGCCTCGACGGCAAGCGGCAGATCGTTGACGATGCCGATGTTCATCCGCGTGCGTCCCCGATCAGGTCGTGCACCGCGTCTAGCAGCGCCTCGTCGTGGAAACTGCTCTTCGCGAGGTAGTAGTCGGCACCGGCATCGAGCCCGCGCCGGCGATCCTCGTCGCGATCCTTGTACGACACGATCATCACCGGCACGCGCTTGAGCGTCGGATCGCCCTTGATCAGCGTGACGAGTTCGATCCCGTCCATGCGCGGCATGTCGACGTCGGTGACGACCAGGTCGAACGCGTCGCTGCGCACCGCATTCCAGCCGTCCATCCCGTCGACCGCGATGGTCACGTCGTAGCCGCGCTTTTCCAGCAGCTTGCGCTCGAGCTCGCGCACCGTCAGCGAATCGTCGACGACGAGCACGCGGCGGCGCCGGTCGGCGAGCGCGAGCTGCCGGTCGCGCGTGAGTTTCGCGAGCTGTCCGCCGCGCACGAGCTTGTCGACGGAGCGGATCAGGTCCTCGACATCGACGATCAGCACCGGGTCTCCGTTCTCGAGCAACGCACCGGCCGCGATGTTCTGGATCTTGTGCAGGCGGCTGTCGAGCGGCTGCACGACGAGCATCCGTTCGCCGAGGAAGCGGTCGACGGCGACACCGTAGAGCTCGGGCTCGCCACCGACGACCACGACCGCCGTGCTCGCGCGCGCGACGCCGGGCTCGCCGGCATCGAGCAGCTGGTGCGCGGCGACGAGGCCCGCGCGCCGGCCGTCGAACGGAAAATGCGGCTGGCCTTCGAGCACGTCGATGTCGTCGTGCGACAGTTCGAGCGTGCGGCGCACGTGCGCGAGCGGGAACGCGTACGGCTCGCCGCCGACCTCGACCAGCAGGCTGCGGATCACCGACAGCGTGAGCGGCAACTGCAGCACGAAGCGCATGCCCGCGCCGGGCTCGTTGAAGATGCGCACCGCGCCGCGCACGCCGCGCACCATCTCCTGCACCGCGTCGAGGCCGACGCCGCGCCCCGACACGTCGGTCACCGCATCGCGCATCGAGAAGCCCGGCAGCAGCAGGAATTCGAGCAGTTCGGGATCGGACAGCCGCGCGGCCGTCTCGTCGTCGGTCAGGCGCTGGCGCACCACCGCAGCGCGCAACGCATCCATGTCGACGCCCGGCCCGTCGTCGATCACGCTGACGAGCAGCGAGCCGGCGCTATGCCGCGCTTCGAGCGTCACGCTCGCCTCGGCCGGCTTGCCGCGCGCGAGGCGAGCGTCGGGCGCTTCGACACCGTGGTCGATCGCGTTGCGCAGCAGGTGGCCGAGCGGTGCGTCGAGCAGGTCGAGAATGTCGCGGTCGACCTGCGTGCCTTCGCCGACGATCGAGAAGCGCACCTGCTTGCCGAGCGAGCGCGCGAGATCGCGGACGATCCGCGGATACGCGCGCGTCGCGTCGCCGAACGGCCGCATCCGGCACTGCAGCGCCTCGTCGTACAGCTGTTCGGCGATATGCGTGCTGCGCCGCTCGAAGCGGTCGAATTCGTCCATGCGCTCGGCGAGCGAACGCTGCAGGTCGTTGAGCATGTGCCGCACTTCGTTCACCGATGCGAGCACGCCCGCGTCGAGATCGTCGGCAAACTGTTCGTACAACAGATCGAGCGAACGGGCCGCGTCGCGCTGCGCGCGCTTCACGCGCAGCATCGACTCCGCGAACGGCTTGAGCCAGCGCGATTCGACGAGCGACTCGCCGGACAGGCTCAGCAGCCGGTTCAGCGTATCGGCCCGCACGCGGCGCATCGCGCCCGCGCCGGCCGCGCGGCCGGCCTGGACCGGATCGGGCACGGCCGCCGGCAGCGCGAGCGGCGGCACCGCGGCGCCGGCCCCCACGGGCTCGTTCGCGGCGCCGTCGTGCTCGCGAGACGGCACGACGGACGGCGCCGCGGCCGCCGGCGGCGGCGCGAAAGCCGGTGCCGGCATCGCGTGCGCGCCGTCGGCGCCCGTCAGCGCCAGCGCGAACGCCTCGATCTCCGCCGGCGACACGGGCTGCGCCTGCGGATCGGCGACGCGCACCAGCAGGTCGACGCCGGCCAGCAGCACGTCGACATGCGTGGCCGTCAGCGCGATCGTACCGGCCTGCGCCGCGACGAAGCATTCTTCCATGCGCCCCGCGATGTCGACGCCGAGCGGCACGCCGACGATGCGCGCGGCGCCCTTCAGCGAATGTGCGGCGCGCATGCACGCCTCGAGCGCGACGGAGTCGGGCTCGCCCGATTCGAGCGCGAGCAGGCGCTCGGACAGCGCCTGGGTCTGCGTGCGCGTCTCCTCGCGATACAGCTCGAGCAGCGACAGTTGGCTCAGATCGTCATCGCCGCTCATCGCATGCTCCGTGTCACGGCGTCGAACAGCCGATCGTCGTCGAGCAAGCCGATCGACTTGCCGCGCCACGACAGCACGCCGCGCGACAGGCCGGCGCTCGCGCGCCCGACCGTCGCCGGCACGGGCACCCATTCGGATGCGCCGAAGCGCAGCACGCCCTCGACTTCGTCGACCGGGAACACCACCGGCTCGCCCTGGTGCGCGGCGACCAGCAGCCGCGTGAAACGGCCGTCCGCGCCACCCTCGCGGCCCTTGCCCGCGTCGAGGCCGAGCAGCGCGCCGATCGAGATCGCGATGCGCAGCGTGCCGCGAATGTTGACCACGCCGCGCACGGCCGAATGGCGACGATGCGGCAGCGAATGGATCGGACGCGTGCCGGCAATCTCGCGCAGCACGCCGATCGGCAGCGCGAGCCATTCGTCGGCGACGCGAAACGCCAGTGCCGCCTGATGCGTATCGTCGTCGCCGTGCGCGCGGGTCGCGTCGAACGCGCTGATCCGCTGCGTGGCGTCGGCCAGCTCGGCGGCGCCAAGCGGGCGTTCGAGCAGTTTCGCCGCGTGATACGCGTAGACCGGGCAGTTCAGGCAGCGCAGGCAATCGGCCAGCCGCTCGCACGAGCGGTCGCCGTGCGTGCCGATCCGGTTCCAGCAATCGTCGACGCCGATCGTCGTGTCGTCAGTGGCAACGGCGTCGCGGTTCATTCGTTCCTCGGTCATCCCGATGTCGGCTCCCAACCCGTACTCTCATTATCCGGCCGAGCGCCGCGCACGCTCGAGCAGCCATTGCGCGCCGGCGCCGTCGCCGCCGACGTCCAGCAAGGTCGCGAGATGCGTCAGCGCTTCGTGGTGCGTCGGCCGCAGATACAGCGCCTTCCGGTAGAAATCGCCCGCTTCCGCGACCCGCCCGCGCGCATCCGCGATCAGCCCGTTCAGGTAGAACGCGTCGGCGTGCGGCCCGGCGTGCGCGGAGAACTGCGCGAGCACGCGCTCGGCCTCGTCGAATGCGCCCGCATTGGCCAGCGCCTGCGCTTCCTCGAGCGTCGGCGCGGCGCCGTCGGCGGCCGCCGGCGCGGGCGCGGGCGTGTCGGCCACGTTCGCCGCATCGCCCAGCGGATCGACGCGCGCGTCGGCCCGCGGCCCGAACGCCGTCGGTCGCCCGGCCGGTTCAAAGGCAGCGCGCGACGGCGCGGCATCGCTCCACGCCGGCGGGACGACGGCCAGCAGCGGGCGCGTCGCAGCCGGCGGCGCCACGGCGAAACGCTCGGCGCGCCGGTACGGCGCAATCGCGGGTATCGGCGCCGCATGGCGGGCCGCGTACCCGTCCGCCGCGGCGCCATCGCGCCCGCGATGAAACGCGAACGCGAGCGGCACGCGGGCCGAACGCATCCCGTGCCGCATCGCGACGCCCGTTTCGGCCGGCCCGACGAACAACATGCCGTCGTCGGCGAGCGCGCTTTCGAGCGAACCGATCACCCGGTCCTGCGCGTCGCGGTCGAAATAGATCAGCACGTTGCGGCAGAACACGAAATCGTAGCGGATGCCCGTATCGGTGCCCGGTTCGATCAGGTTCGCCTGGCGAAACTGCACGCACGCGCGCACGCGCTCGTCGAGCAGCCAGCCGTCGGCGACCGGCGTGAAGTAGCGGCCGCGGAACTCGGTCGCCGTGCCGCGAAACGCATTGCGCCCGTAGCAGCCGAGCCGCGCCTGTTCGATCGCGCGCGGGCTCAGGTCGAGCGCGTCGATCGTGAAGCTGGCCGGCTCGAGCCCGGCGTCGAGCAGCGCCATCGCCGCCGAATACGGCTCCTCGCCGGTCGAGCACGGCGCGCTCAGCACGCGGATCACGCGCCCGGGCGTCGCGGCGAGCCGCTCGGCCGCGTGCCGCGCGAGCGTCGCGAACGCCTCGCGATCGCGGAAGAACCACGTCTCCGGCACGATGAACAGCTCGATCAGCGCGCGCCGTTCGTCGGCCGACGCGTTGAGGTGCTGCCAGTACGCGTCGAGCGCTTCCGGCGTGACGGGCGGCCGCGCCGCCGACGGCAGCCGCTCGCCGTCGCCCTGCAGCACCTGCACGCGCTCCGTCAGCGCGCGGCTCAGAAAATCGTTGCCGAGCGAATCGGGGTCGATGCCGGTCTCGCGCAGCAGCCAGCCGCGAAATCGCGAATCGGACTCTTTCATGCGGATTCCCCTCCGTGGCCCGGCAGGCCGTCGAACAGATACAGGCGCGCAACGTCGTCGATCAGGTCGGACACCGAGACCTGCTGCACGATCCCGTCGGGCGTGTTCGCGACGCGCCCGAGCCAGCGCGTGCGCGCGGTCGATACGCCGCTGGCGCGGAACGCCGTGCGGTCGATCCGCAGCGTCTGCGTCGCGCGCTCGATGATCAGGCCGATCACGCGCTCGCGGTCGAGCTGCCCGGCGCGGTAGCGGACCATCACCAGCCGCGTCGAACGCAACGCATGCGCGCGCCGTCCGAGCGCGAGCATCGGCACATCGATCACGGGCACCGGCTGGCCGCCGCGCATCAGCAGCCCGGCGATCCATTCGGGCGCGCCGGGCACGGCCTTGGCGGTCGCGAGCGGCAACACCTCGTCGATGTCGGCCGCGTCGAGCGCGTAGCGCTCGCCGTCGAGCTCGAACATCAGGAACAGCGCGTGCGCGGCGCCGTGCGACTCGACGCGCGTCACGCGTCGACCTTGAAGCGCGACACGCTGGTGCGCAACTGGTTCGCGACGAGCGTGAGGTCGTCGATCGCCTGCGACGACTGGCGCAGCGATTCGGCCGTCTGCTGCGCGGCTTCCGACAGCTGCGACAGCGCCTG